>JAAFHM010000040.1 GCA_013298375.1 Ignavibacteria bacterium
GCGCCTGCTCCGAGAGTTTGACGCGTTGAAAAAAGGCTGTCTGTACAAGTATATTCCACGTAAGACTTGTTTCCACGCCGTTATGCCAGACTTTTTCTTGGTGAAATATCAGTGTATCATCTGCGGTGCCGCGAAGTTCAGTGCAGGCAAGCGCCAAAAGCCGCTCACGGAGCGCCACGCAAGCAATTTCAGTGGCTTTGCCGTTCAAGTCCGCGCCGGCGCTGGCTGCGGTGGGCGAAGTATTCGCCGCGCGACTGGTATTGGTAGTTTGAACCTTGACGCGCTCTTCCGGCAATCCGAATATTGTCATAGCAGTTTGCGCAATTTTTGTATTCACCCCTTGCCCCATCTCCACCGCGCCCGTGCTGATGCTGACGCTACCGTCCGAATAAACGTGAACAAGCGCACTGGCTTGATTCATCATCGTATTGGTGAAAGAAATACCGAAGCAAATCGGCATAACAGCAATACCTTTTTTATTCAACACATTCTGAGCATTAAACTCTGCAACCCGCTTCTGTGCTGCTTCAAGGGCGAATATTTGCGCCGTTTCGTCCCACGTCCGCTCTGCTTGACAGCGCTCGGTAACTTGTCCGTAGGGAAACGTATCGCCGTCGCGGAGCAGATTTGCTCGTTGAATCACACTTGCTTCCACGCCCATCGCCTCGGCAGCCCGATAGATGGCGGCTTCAATAAGAAACATTCCTTGTGGACCGCCAAACCCGCGAAACGCCGTGTTGGGCGGGACATTGGTACGGCAAGAAATACCCGTTGCGCGGACGTTGGGGATAAAATAGCTGTTGGTACAATGAAAAAGCGTCCTGTCCAGCACTGCCGGAGAAAGGTCGGCAGCAGCGCCCGCATCTTGATAAAACGTCGCTTCAAGTGCCAGAATCTTTCCCGCTTTGGTCAAGCCGATTTTGAAATCCGATGAGTAGGGGTGACGTTTTCCGGTCATGCGCATATCTTCTTGGCGCGGCAAGGTGAGTTTGACGGCGCGGTTTAATTTCAGCGCTGCCATTGCCGCCATAATTGCCCACGGCGTGGCTTGGTCTTCCTTGCCGCCAAAACCGCCGCCAAGCCTGAGTACATCTACCTCAATCAGGTGCATCGGCAAGCCCAGCACCTTTGCGGCTGCCCGTTGAACCGCCGTCGGACCTTGCGTGGACGACACAATCCGCACACCGCCTCCTTCGGTCGGAACGGCAAAAGCGCCTTGTGTTTCGAGGTACAAATGTTCCTGTCCGCCTGATTCTGCTTTATCTTCAATCACGATGTCGCACTCAGACCAGACAGCATCAACATTTCCCGTCTCGACAGTCCGAGCGGGCATTATCAAACGCCCTTGCGCGGCGGCTTCGCGGGGGTCGGTAATAACGGGCAGTGCTTCAATATCGCACTCAATCGAAAGTGCTGCTTCCCGCGCTAATGCTGCCGTTTCCGCCACAACAACCGCAATCGGCTGCCCCCAAAAATGCACGTCACCGTCTGCTAAAAGCGGCTCGTCGGGAATAATACCGCCGATTTGATTTTCGCCGCGAATATCGCTGGCGGTCAGCACGGCATGAATGCCCTTGTGTGCTAGTGCCGGAGCGATGTTCAGGCTTTTGATATGCCCATGCGCCGATTTTGCATAAAAGACCGCCGCATGGAGTGTGCCTTCGGGAACATTCATATCGTCAAGAAACTGCGACAAGCCGCTTACATGGCGGGCTGCGTCGAAATGTTTGTTGTTTGGGGAGTTTTGCATGGTTGTCTGAAAGACGTAGTTATTACAAACCCAAGTTTGGTCTGAAATTCCGGCGCTTCGACGGGAACACTGGCAGCATTCATCAACTTGACACCAGTCCGTCCATTCCTCCGGCAAGAATAAGTTTCACCTCACTGTTCAATGGAGCAAGGATTGATGCAGGTTTGAAATTTTCATGCGATTGCCCTAGTGATGGGGTCTGCCTATGCGGTTTCTATACTAAAAATGGATAGAAATTATATGCGTTGAACCCGTCCGGCGGCAGCGTATTTGCTCTCTTCAGCCGGCGGACGGGAAGATTTTTCAAGATTCTTTAATAATCCTCACGCAAGGTCTTGTAACGCCTGCTCCGCCTGCTCTTTATTCGGTGGTTTGCCGTGCCATTCGTATTTGTCGTGCATGAAAGAAACGCCTTTGCCCATGAAGGTTTTTGCCACAATGCAGGTTGGTTTGCCTGTTTTGGCGGCACGATTGCTTTCAAAGAAATCGAAGGCGCGATAAATATCGTCAAAATTATGCCCGTCAATTTCGATGACATCAAAACCGAAAGCAACGCATTTATCCACAATCGGATACACGCTCATAATATCCTTCACCCGCCCGTCAATTTGGCAATCATTATTGTCAATAATCCAGCAAAAATTATCCAGTTTTAAGTGCGCTGCCGACATTGCGGCTTCCCAAACAGAGCCTTCTTGCAGTTCGCCGTCGCCCGTAAGCGCAAAAACTTTTTGGTCAGTTTTGTTGAGGTGCAAATCGCTAATCGCCATGCCAACGGCAATCGAAATACCGTGTCCAAGCGATCCGGTCGAGGTTTCGACACCCGGCAAGTGCATATCCAAGCCCGGATGCCCCTGCAAACGAGAGCCAAACTTCCGCAATGTGAGCAGTTCTTCCTTTGGGAAAAAGCCTGCATTCGCAAGCGTTGCATACAAGCCAGGACAGAGGTGTCCGGCGCTCAAGACAAAACGGTCACGCCCTTTCCACTCGTAATCATCTGCTTTGTAGCGCATAATGCCGCCAAAATACAGAACAGAAAATAAGTCCGCCAGCCCCAAGGGACCGCCCGGGTGCCCCGAACCTGCCAAAACAAGGCTGCGAATCACATCGCGCCGAATTTCGTTTGCTATTGCCGCAAGGTCGCTGTATTCGGCTTGCGTGCGTCGTTTGTTGTCAAAAGCCATAGTGATAAATACGAATGAAAATGGAGGAATGACGAATTATTGCTTCTTCACGCATCGGAAGCGTCTGTACTCTTGAGCGCCTTGCTCAATATCGCCTTGTATTGCGAGCGCACGGCATAATATCGGTCGCGCAAAATCACAAAAGCAATCGCAAAGGCAAATGCCGCTAGTGTCGCACCCAGTACAATTAAACTGCGCTTCGGACGGTCTTTTTTGTCGGCGGCTACGGGCGGGTCGAGCATGATAAGCGAGGGCTGGCGACGGCTTAAATCCTGACGATTCTGCTCAATGACAGGAATAATAATCGCCTTGATTTTGGTGAACACTTCCAAATCCGCATACAGCCTCATGTATTCCAATGCCACATCAGCGCCGACGGTGGAGAGGGCGAAATTCCCCGCCAATCCGGGCTGATTTTCTGCGCGAGAGGCTTGTTCATTTGCCTTACGCAACATTTCGCGCTGTACGCCCGTAGCGGGGTCGTTATCGCCATAGAGCGCCCGTGAAAGCTCAACGCTGAGTTCTTGGCGGTATTGCTGGACGCGGATGTCGGCAACGGCGGTAGCGGCGGCTTTCGCTTGATCGAGCGCGGAAAACAACTTGTAGCGCCGAGAAAACCGCACCATCGTATCGCGTGCTGCTACAAGACTGGAATCAGCTTGCGCAAAGCGTTTGTCGAGAAGTGCAAGGCTTGTGCGGGCTTCCTGTTGGAAGATTTCATCGGCGTAAAAATTGCCCAACTCATAGATTTTCATTGCCATTCGCACCGCTTCGTTGCGGTCGGTGTGGAGCGCCGTGATGAGATAATTTCCATCAGCCTCGTTCGAGACCGAGACGTAATTATCGTATTCTTTGCGCAAGTCCGTCCATTCGGTTGAATCCAAACGGTAGATGGTGTGCAGTCGGAAGAGCCGAATAACGGTATCTTTCAGACGACGACTGTTCAAAATAACGGAATACGAATACGTTTCGCCCGTATTTTTGCCGACTTTTGCCAAACCAAAATCCTTGAGCGCCGATGACAAGCCGCTTGTCAAGCCTTCCAGCCCCGAACCCTGACGGCGTGGCGGAACGGCATTCACCGTGGAGGCATACCAATTCGGCAAAAAGAAATAGGAAACGACGGCAGATGTCAACGCAGCAACGAGCGTCACGACCAAAATCAAGCGCTTTGATTGAAGAAGTAACGCAAAAATCCGAATGAGATCGTCGCGGAGTGAGTGTTCTTGCGGTGCTGGGGGCGTATTTGCTTGCATAAAAAAATATTAGAAACCTTGAATCCCAGATACAGTGGTGTATTTAATGACGTGCTTTTTGCCGGGGTTAAGTTTTTGCTGTATCGCATGGCAAGCAACGGCGGCTTCATGGAAACCGGTCAAAATCAATTTTAATTTGTGCGGATATTCCGCAATATCGCCAATGGCATAAATTCCTTCGGTGGACGTGCTGTAATCAAGCGGGTTCACGGTGATAGAATGTTTTTCCAGTGCCAAACCCCATGTAGCAATCGGACCCAGTTGCGGAGCCAATCCAAAGAGTGGAATAAAATAATCGGCAGCCTTGTGTATCGCCTCACCGCTCTCCGACGTAATAATAACCTCGTTCAAAGCGCCATTTCCCGCCAATGCGGTCACATTTGCATCGGCAATAAACGTGATTTTTCCGGCAGCGGCAAGCGCTTCCATTTTTTGCACCGAGTCTGGCGCGGCGCGAAATTGCTTGCTACGATGAACAAGTGTGAGTTCGCTGGCAAGTTCTGCCAGAATGAGCGTCCAATCCAGTGCGGAATCACCGCCACCAGCTACAACGACCCTTTTTCCGCGAAAATCTTCGGGATTGCGGACGATATAATCAACACCGTTGTTTTCAAATAAGGCAAGATTCTCGACATCCGGTTTGCGCGGAGCAAAGCAACCAAGCCCTCCAGCGACAATGATAAACCGTGAGTGAATTTCTGTTCCCCGCGATGTGGTCGTTTTGAATGAGCCGTCTTCCAATTTTTCAATATTTTCGGCGCGTTCGCCAAGCGTGAAGCCGGGTTTGAAGGGTTCGATTTGTTTTAAAAGATTCTGTATAAGGTCACCTGCCAAGACCGACGGGAAGCCCGGAATATCATAAATCGGCTTTTTCGGATACAATTCCGAACACTGACCGCCAGCAATGGGTAGATAATCAATAAAATGGCAATGCAATTTCAGCAAGCCCGCTTCAAAAGCAGTAAATAAGCCACATGGACCGGCTCCAACGACCAAAATATCAGTAGTAATCATGGTATGTGAAAATGTCTAAAAAAGAACGATGATAATTGCAAAATGTTCACCAAATCAAACTGCCGCCTACCTTCGAGGCAAACGCTCCCTGATGATTGAGGGCAGATTGTTGTGCGACGGTTGCGCCAAATTCTTGTGCATCCGAAAACGAGCAGGGCAAGTGAATAGCGATGTGTAAACGGCTCAAATACTCATTTCGCGGAATTTCGACCCCGCCCAAACTGGTAATATGAGCGTTCAGATATTGCGAATCTAGCAAGATAAAACCTTGTTGGCGCAAATGTTCTACAAGCCGCACAAATGCTACTTTGGAGCTATCGGTCATAGCAGAAAACATTGATTCTCCAAAAAACGCCCCGCCAAGCGCAATACCGTACAGCCCGCCTACAAGCTCATCTTCATACCACGCTTCCACCGAATGGGCGAACCCAAGTTCGTGCAAGTGTGTGTAGGCATCAATAATTTCATCCGAAATCCATGTTTCCTCGCGGACAGAACAATGAGAAATAACTTCTTGAAAAGCAGTGTTGATGCGGGTTTCGTATATCCCTTTTGCAATCGTTTTGCGCAATGAGCGTGAAACACGAACACGGTCGAGCGGAATGATGGCGCGTGGGTCGGGGGAATGCCAGTACATCTCGCCATCCGGCTCTGCCATAGGGAAGTACCCTTGTTGATACGCCATTATCAGCAATTCCGGCGTGAGAAGAGTCATAATCTGCGAGGGAAATGGAAGAGGAGATAAAAGTAACTGTTCAAGTCTTATAGTAGTTTCACTCATTCGCCCCCTTGATAAAGGGGGAACGGGGGATTTCCTGCGTATAACGATTGATTTGGAGCGATATTTAACTGGCTCAAATCCCCCGTTCCCCCTTTATCAAGGGGGCGAATACGACAGCGTTCTACGCACCTGAGAGTCACAGAGCAAAGAGATACAATCCTGACAGCGAATTTACTTTGGTCGTATCTCTTTGCTTTTTCAATACTTACCTCTTGTCTGTTTTTTATCTGAGCGCTAAGGCAAAATCAATAAATTCTTGTGGAATCGAATCATAGCTTGCTTCGTCGGCGGCAGCTTCCTCCAGCGAGATAGGCGCTGGTGAGTGTCCAGTGTAGTATGCAGTATAGAAACCGCTTTCACAGCCTTGGAAAGCATCTTGCACCATGCGGTAGCCAATCCAACTTGCGCGGAGAATATCGGTAACGGAAGTTTTACCGCCACGTTGGAAATACCCCATATCTACCGACCGAATTTCGCGTTTTATACCTCTGTGAGCAAATATCTGCTCAAGCGTTGTGCGGATTTCATCCAGTGACATCGGATAGGATTCACTGACGATGATGCGCGTGTCTTTGTCACGCTCGGCAATCACCGTTGCTACGTGTTCATAATCCACATTCTCATTCGGCATGATAACATATTCAGCGCCGGAGGCAATGCCGGAATACAGCGCCAAGTACGCGGATTTGCGACCCATGGAGCGCACGAGATACAAGCGCCGATGCGAACTTGCCGTGTCACGTATCCATTCCAACATTTCCAAACTTTTGTCCAAAGCACTATAAAACCCAATGGACGAACCCGTCGTATTGCAAACATCGTTGTCAATCGAACCGGGCGAGACGAGAAATTTTGTACGCAAATTCTCGCGTCGGGCGATGCTGTTGAGCGCGTTGCACGCCTTCAAACTGCCATTTCCGCCGCAGACGAAGAGATAATTAAAACCGTTATCATGCAGATTTCGTGCAAGAGTTTCTTGCAAATCCATATCGGTAGCAAGCTCTGGGACGCGGGTTGTTCCAAGAATTGTGCCACCTCGGCTGGTGAGTCCGGCGACATCAAGTTTTGTTAGACGGCTAAAATTATTATCCAAAAGACCCTTCCAGCCATCGACAACGCCCCAAACGGACGTTTGCGGGCGCAAATTCAGCGTTGTGCGAGTGACGGCACGGACAAATGCGTTCATACCGGGGCAATCGCCGCCGCCTGTGAGTATGCCAAATTTCATAAAGGTAGTGATGAGTGAAAAAACCTGTCATTTGCTTCTCTTATCGTCAATGCCCAAAGATATTCTTTTCACGGCTTTTTTGCCAATTTTTCTTTACCACTCGTCGGAAAAACGAGAAGACCGTCGAAGCAAATCTGAGCAAATTACTCTCGAATTACTTCCCATTCCGCAGCAACCGAGCGCTTGAGAAAAATAACCGCCATCGAATTGGAAAACCATCGCCAAATAATTGCCCAATATCCGTATTTGCGAAAACGGCGTGGAGACTCGTAAACAAGCGCCTTGGGAAGCCATTGAATCCTGCCGCGCTTCCGAAGCCGCGTATAAAGATCGAAATCTTCTCCCGCCACGATAGCAGCGTTGTACCCGCCGACGGCATCAAACGCCTCGCGGCGCACGATTTGGCACTCACCGCGCCCCATGCCGATTGTGAGCAGATTTAGCGCCCGGACGTAGAGACTCATAAACGCATGAAAAATCACGTCAGCAGTAATCCGTTCTTCCGGCATGATGTGGACAGGCGTTGTCGCGGCAGGAGATGTACGCTGTAATATCGGGTCTTCAGCCCATGCCAAAATGCTGGCGCAAAGGTCATCCAGATTATGCGGAAGCGTATCGGCATTGAGAAACACAAGTATTGGCGCGGTTGCCAGAAGCGCCCCGGCATTTCGTCCTTCGGCAATAGTCTGACGACGGCTTGTATCTTCATGCCGCGTCAGCAAGGTTGCCAAGCCGTTTTTGAGCGCTTCTGCCATAATTTGCGGGGTGTTGTCGGTACTGCCACCATCGCTCAAAATAATCTCCAAACCGTAACGCTCACGGCGTTCGGGAGTGAACTGTTCTAAAAGCCGCATCAATAAGCGCTCTTCATTCAAAACAGGAATAATAAAACTCAATCGCGGTTTGGGCATGAGCGAACAATTCGTCGTGAAAAATGCAACCACTATGGCAAAAAAAGAGGCAATCAGCCGCAACACTGCATGGCTCATTGCCCCAGCAAGTCTCTGAACATGGAAGGAATTTGAAGAGGAATTTTCCTCCGCACACTCATCCTTGTATTAGCCTTCGCGCTTCCACCACGTTACATCGACAGAGTTTTCGCCGCCATCAGCGCGAATCACGTCGCCATTGATCCAATTCGCGTTTTCGTGGGTAAGAAGCGTGATGATCTTTGCCACATCATCCGGCGTAGTCAGGCGGTGTGAGGGATTCCGCATCGTGGCATTGTCCATCAAAACATCGTTTCCGGGAATTTTGCGGAGCGCGGCGGTATCGGTCACACCCGCAAGAATAGCGTTTGCTGTAATCCCCCACGGAGCGAGTTCCAATGCGAGTTGGCGGATATACGATTCCAACGCTGCTTTTGCCGCCGACACGCCGCCGTACATCGGCAAAACGCGCGAACCGCCACCGCTTGTCATCGCAAAAATTCGTGCGTTGCTGCCGAACAGTTTTGCTTGAAACACGTCTTGTGTCCAGAAAACGAGGCTGTTTGCCATGACATCCAGCGTCATTTCAATTTGCTTTTGCGTGAGCATATCGGCAGGGCTTTCTGCCACAAGTGTTTTCAAAGAGCCAAATGCCAAGGAGTGCATCAGGACTTTGATAGAAGGCTTTTCCCCCTGAACGCTGGCAAATTCTTGTTTAATGCCCGCTATCACTTCTTTGCGGCGCTCTTCATCAGCAGCGTTGACGTTGAAGAAGATAGCTTTTGCGCCTGTTTTTTCGATGTCGGCTTTTGTTGCCTCAGCAATCGGCATAGTTGATGCGCGGTCAAGATGTACGCCGAAAATATTATATCCTGCTTTTGCTAATTCGATAGCAGTGTGTCCGCCAAAGCCGCTCGATACGCCCAGAATCAGTGCGTATGAGTTCGGCGGTGCGATTTTTAACGTTGCCACAGGTCTTGTTCCCGAAAATGTGAATGAGTTGTGAGTTAGCAAACTTACAAAAAATTTGTGCGCAAGATACGAAACTCAACGCTTGTGGCGAACAAGAAAGAAAAAGAAATCACTCCTTTTTCGTACCTGCTCACGTCGTACCCCTGTCGGGCGGCTGATTTGCGACATACGCTGCCCTCTCTGGTAAGGTTCATTTTCAGTTTCACCGTATATCAAAAGTGAGAGATAATTTCACGGATAACATCTTCCAGAGTGACCTCTGAAGCCGCGATAACGCCGAAAGGCGTGTGTTTGTGAAAAGGAAAGGTGGCGAGATGGCTATGATGAGCCTCATTGTCGTATCGAAAAATCAAGGTATTGGCGGCATCTTGGTAGTGAAACGAGTATTTGCGGGAAGTTGTGAGGAAGGTGTAATCACGAATAATGAGGCGTGAGGCATCGAAGAATGTGATCTCTGCATTCAAAACCGACACGGCACCGAAAATTTCTGTTTCGATAATACGAACACTTTAGACAAGAGCGGAATAGCTTGCTACCGCAGATTCTAAGCGCTCTTGCGGACTCATTGCAATTCCCGCAACTGCCCTGTTAATACGCGCTCTGCTTCCAAGGCAAACTGCCACGCATTGCGGTCATCGGAACGGGAAAAATCTTCTATCGCAGCATTTTCTACGCTTTCGCTAAAGTCTTGGTACGAAGTCTTGTATTGTTGCTCAAATGCACTGCACCGCGCACGATATTCGTGGAGTTTTAGCGTTAGTTCGGCAGAAAGAAAGCGCCGCAATGCCTCTTCCGGTGTAAGGCGAAGAACCTCAAGAGCCGATTTCATCTGGTTCGGCAAGACGACTGTTTGCATAATTGTTTTTGAGATATTGCCCGATAAATTTTGACAGGTTACACAGGCAAATTTGCAACAAATCATAGCAAAAAGCAAACCATCACGTTACGGTGGGGAAACTGCCGCCAATAAATTTTACGCGCCTTCTCTCAAATGTGGAAATAATTGCATTGACTTTCCCCTAATTTTTCATTACCTTACAATTCTAAGCGAAATTTCGCTTAAAGCTAATGTTGTTTCGTTTTTCGCTCAAAGCGTAAAAACAAGTCAATGACCAAGCACCAAGCGCAAATGACCTTGTAACCAATTTCACCGTACATCTATGTCTTTCTCTACGCTTCCGCCCAAACAAGGCTTATACGACCCGCAGTTCGAGCGCGACGCTTGCGGCGTGGGCTTTGTTGCCAATTTGAACGGCAAGCCTGTCCGCGATATTGTCACGCAGGGCTTACGAATCCTGAAAAACCTCAAACATCGTGGCGCGACGGGCTGCGACCCGCATACGGGCGACGGCGCAGGCATTCTCACGCAAATTCCGCATGATTTTTTCACTCGCGTTTGCCGCGAGCCGCAAAACCTTTTGGATGGCGGCTTTGAACTACCCGAAGCTGGAAAATACGGCGTTGGCATGATGTTCCTGCCCGCACTCGCCGAAGAGCGTAGGCGCTGCGAAACACTCATAAAACGGCGCTTGGAGGCGGAAGGCTTGACAGTGCTGGGCTGGCGCAATCCTCCCATCAACGACCAAGTGGCGGGCGAGGTGGCGCGGGCTTCCCAACCTGCTATTCGCCAAGTCTTTGTTTCTGCGCCGCATCTGACGCAAGAGCAGCTAGAAATCAAGCTCTACGTGGCGCGGCAGATGATGGCGAAAGAAATTGTGCGCTTGGGCTTGCAGCAAGGGCATTATTTCTACACCGTCAGCTTTTCCACGCGGACAATCTGCTACAAAGGGCTGTTGCAGCCGGAGCAGATTGATTCGTACTACATTGACCTCAAAGCAAAAGACTTCGCATCGGCTCTGGCGCTGGTGCATCAGCGTTTCAGCACAAACACCTTCCCCAGTTGGGCGCTGTCGCATCCTTTTCGCTACATTGCGCACAACGGCGAAATCAACACGCTTCGCGGCAATGTCAACTGGATGCGGGCGCGAGAAGCAATGCTGGAATCACCGCTTTTTGGCGAAGACATCAAGAAAATCAAACCGATTATTACCGAAAGTGGCTCTGATTCGGCTATTTTGGACAATGCGCTGGAACTCTTGGTTCTAAGCGGGCGCTCAGTGCAACACGCCCTCATGATGCTTGTGCCAGAGGCATGGGAAGCAAAAGCCGATATGAGCGAGGAACTACGGGCTTTCTACCAATATCACAGCACTCTTTCGGAGCCGTGGGACGGTCCCGCCGCGATTTCCTTCACCGACGGAAACCGCATCGGGACTGCGCTCGACCGCAATGGTCTCCGCCCCGCACGATTCCTCGTTACGGATAAAGGCATCGTCGCAATGGCATCGGAAGCGGGTGTGCTGGATTTTCCGCCGGAAAGCATCATTCGCAAAGGGCGCGTGGAAGCAGGAAGCATGATGATTGTTGACCTTCTGGAAGGTCGTATCGTGGAAAATAATGAGGTCAAACACGCCGTTGCCGCACGGCAGCCGTATGCAGATTACGCGAAGTCCCATTTGATGCGCCTCGAAGAGTTTGACGACGCGCCGCACGAGCAAAGTCTTGTGCCAAACTTGTCCGATAAAACCACGCTTTTTGAGCAGCAACAGGCATTCGGCTATTCCGACGAGGATTTGCGCGTGATTCTCCAACCAATGGCGCAAAATGGCGAAGAACCCGTCGGCTCAATGGGAACAGACACACCGCTTGCCGTCTTGTCCGACAAGCCACAACTGCTTTCCAATTATTTCAAACAACTCTTTGCGCAAGTCACCAACCCGCCTATTGACCCGCTTCGTGAGCGCTCGGTGATGTCGCTCAAGGTTTATACAGGGCGGCGTGGCAAATTTCTGAATGAAGACTACGACCCACTTCGTTGCGACCTCGAATTGGATTCACCAATTATCACCGATGAAGAACTAGCAAAAATCAAAGCCCTGGACGGCGCAAAAGATTCGCCTTCGCGTGGAATGACCTCTGCGACGCTTTCGACCTTGTTTCCCATTGGCAAAAGTGCCGAGGGCTTGGTAAAAGCGCTCACAAGCCTGTGCGAACAAGCCGAAGCCGTTATTGAAGAAGGGCATAGCCTCCTCATTCTGAGCGATAGAGGCGTAAACAGGACGATGGCGGCAATACCCGCACTGCTGGCGGTCTCGGCGGTGCATCATCACCTCATCAAAACAGGAAAGCGCACACAAGTCGGGCTGGTTGTCGAATCCGGTGAACCGCGAGAAGTCATGCACTTTGCCTTGCTCATCGGCTACGGCGCAAGTGCGATTAACCCCTATTTGGCGCTTGGCACGATTAAACACTCCTTTGCATCGGCAAACACGATTGCAACGGTTCATGGCGCGGAACTCTCCGCATTAGGCAGTGTGAGAGCCATGACGGAAAACTACCGAAAAGCCATTGGGAAAGGCTTGTTGAAAATTATGTCCAAAATGGGCATTTCAACGCTGATGTCCTACCGAGGAGCGCAAATTTTCGAGGCAGTGGGCTTGAGTTCGCAACTTATTGACAACTACTTTCCCCGCACCCCGTCTCGCTTGGAGGGGATTGACCTTCGTCATATTGTCCGCGATATTGAGCGTTTCCACAAAGCCGCATTTCCGCAAAATCGCGTTCAAAAACCAGCACTGATGCGCTCCGGACTCTATCAGTGGCAGCGCGACGGCGAGTTTCACGCCTACAACCCCGCGAGTATTCATGCGCTCCAGCGTTCCACGCAAACGGGTGATTACGAGCAGTTCAAGGAGTACAGCGCTCTAGTGAACACGCAACAAAAGAAAAACGCCATGTTGCGCGGGCTTCTGGACTTCAAAAAGGGTAATTCTATTCCAATAACGGAAGTGGAATCGGTCGAAACAATTATGAAGCGCTTCGCAACGGGCGCAATGTCGTTTGGCTCCATCAGCGCTGAGGCTCATGAAACCTTGGCTATTGCCATGAATACCATCGGCGGACGCAGCAATACCGGCGAAGGTGGCGAAGATTCTGTGCGGTTTGCGGACAATCGGCGCTCTGCCATCAAACAAGTCGCATCGGGGCGTTTCGGCGTAACGTCTCATTATCTAGTGAATGCCGATGAACTGCAAATCAAGGTAGCGCAAGGCGCGAAGCCGGGCGAAGGCGGGCAGTTGCCCGGACACAAAGTAGATGCAACGATTGCCCGTGTGCGCCATTCCGTGCCGGGCGTAACGCTGATTTCACCGCCGCCACACCACGATATTTACTCCATTGAAGACCTCGCGCAGCTTATTTACGACCTCAAAAACGCCAATTCTCGCGCTTCGATTTCCGTGAAGCTCGTTTCCGAAGTCGGCGTGGGCGTAGTAGCGGCGGGCGTTGCGAAGGCTCATGCCGATTTAATCCTGATTTCCGGCTACGATGGCGGCACGGGCGCGTCGCCAATAAGTTCCACGCGCCATGCGGGTATTCCGTGGGAAATGGGGTTAGCCGAAACCCAGCAAACGCTTGTTTTGAACGACCTTCGCGGGCGTGTCCGTGTGCAGGTGGATGGGCAGATGAAAACCGGGCGCGATGTAGCAATAGCGGCGCTTTTGGGCGCAGAAGAGTTTGGTTTTTCGACCGCACCGCTCGTGGTTTCGGGCTGTATTCTCATGCGGAAGTGCCATTTGAACACGTGTCCCGTCGGTATTGCCACGCAAAAGCCGGAATTACGGGAGAAATTCACGGGCAAACCCGAACATATCATCAATTTTTTCCGTTTTATTGCCGAAGAAGTCCGCGAAATCATGGCGGAACTTGGCTTCCGAACGATGGACGAAATGATTGGACGCTCCGATATGCTCAAACCCGCTTCCGACCTCACGGGCAAGGCAGCAACGCTTGATTTGTCCGCCATTCTCTTCAATCCTGCACCATTTAACGCCTTCGCCAATACGCCATCTGCGCCACACGTGGAATTGCGCTGCGTTTCCAAGCAAGAACACGGCTTGGAAGCGGCTCTCGACTATGAACTGCTCAAAAAAGCGCATCAAACCTTGCTGGACGGCTCACCGGTCCAGTTTGCACTGCCTATAAAGAATGTTCACCGCACCGTTGGGACAATGCTTGGAAGCGAGATTTCGCGCCGCTTTGGAGAACACGGCTTGCCGGATGACACCATTCAAGCGCATTTCACGGGGACGGCGGGACAGAGTTTCGGCGCGTTTATTCCGCGTGGAATGACGCTGCACTTGGAAGGCGAAGGAAATGATTACGTCGGCAAGGGCTTGTCGGGTGGAAAAATTATCATCGTTCCGCATAAAACCTCATCATTTGCGGCAGAAGACAACGTAATTGCAGGAAACACGCTGCTCTACGGCGCAACTTCGGGTGCAATGTACATTCGCGGACAAGTCGGAGAGCGCTTTGCGGTGCGGAATTCCGGTGCAACCGTCGTCGTGGAAGGCGTTGGCGACCATGCTTGCGAGTACATGACGGGCGGAACAGTCGTGGTGCTGGGCAGCACGGGACGCAACTTTGGCGCAGGCATGAGC
Source organism: Ignavibacteria bacterium (assembly GCA_013298375.1). GTDB lineage: Bacteria > Bacteroidota > Ignavibacteria > Kapaibacteriales > UBA4661 > PH2015. The sequence goes on from JAAFHM010000040.1 coordinate 14,616, forward strand.
GGCGGTCTGGCATTTATCTACGACCCCGGTAAAACCTTTGCATTGCGCTGCAATCACGAAATGGTGGATGTGGTGAATGTGCTGGACGAAGAGCAGCAAAACACACTTCGTGGCTTGATTGAACAGCATATTGATTACACGGGCAGCGCTATTGGACAGCGTATCGTGGGTTCATGGTCAACGGCGGTACAAGATTTCGCACTGGCCCACAGCCCGCACAAATGCTGGAAGTACGAACGGAACTTGTTGGATGAAACGGCAATAGGGCAAGAACAGAAACTTTTCGTAGATTAGCGGTGTAATTTCATCTTTAAAACTCTTCTTTGGACAATAGTTATGAAAACAATGGTTTCTCGTTTTGCAAGCGCTTGTGCGCTCGTCGTTGTGGTTTACGCTTGTACTCCTGCTCCGTCACCAACCCCAGTAGCAACCGCACCGACAGACTTTATTGCTGGCGACTCGAATTTGGTCAATGTTGCTTCGACGTGGAATCGCGTTGCTGGTCCGTATGTTGGTGCGGCTGCTCCCGACGGCTCGTTTTTAGGTCAGGCACACCGCGCTACGGATACGACGGTTGTACGGACTATCTACGCTCGCAATAATTTCGTAACCATTACCAAGGACGCTTCCGGTCGCTATCCTGTTGGCACAATGGTTGTCAAATTGTTTCGCCGTCGAAGTGACAGCACGGTAGTTGGCGGGTCAATGATGGTCAAACGTGGTGGCGATTTCGCATCGGCAAACCGCTCCGGGTGGGAGTGGATCAATCTGAACGCATCGGGCGCAATTACGACACGTTTCCGTAATGATAGTGCAGCAACAGGCTGTATCAACTGCCACACGGCGCGGATGGCGAATGATTACTCATTTTCACTCAAGTAAAAACTGAACAAGGCTGTACTTATGGCTTCAATTATCCACTCCGACCCGGAAATACTCGGCGGAACTCCCGTTTTTTGCGGCACACGTGTTCCTGTCGAAAGTCTTTTTGATCATTTGGCAAAGAGCATTCCCCTAGACGAATTTTGGGATAACTTTCCAACTGTTTCGCGTGAACAAGCAGTAGCGGTGCTGCATTCAAGTTCGCAACTTCTTCAATCGTTAACCGCTTTACATGATGAAAATCTTGTTGGATGAAAATTTGCCCAAGAAAAATCATCATGAGTTGCAGCCAGTAATGCCCAAAATTCACATACTTCTTGATAACTCGCCACAAGTAGGCGCACCCGTCATTTCACTATGAAGAATCGCCACAAAACCATTGCGAAATTTGTTATTGGATTAAGTCTTTGCGCCATTTTTACAGCCATAGGATTTATTATTGGAAGCATCGCCCAAGAAAAGCAAGCCGCAATTACGCGCACCATCATTGCCGAAGCGGAGCGCGTCGTCGGGCTGCATTTCAGCGAAAACCAGCGTGATTCCTTGTTGGATGAAGTGAATGGCAATTTAGGGGCTTACGCCGAAGTGCGGAAAGTTGCTCTTGCAAACAGCATCGTTCCCGCTTTCACGTTTAATCCACTTCCCGCCGGATTTGCTATTCCAACAAAAAATTCTTCCTTCCAAACGAGTACCTATCAAGTCGTTCTCCCGCAAAACCGCGAAGAACTGGCGTTTTACAGCATCGGACAACTTGCGGCACTTATCAAAACGCGGAAAATCACATCGGTCGAACTCACAACGTTGTACCTCAATCGGCTGAAAAAGTACGGTAATACCTTGCTTTGCACCGTTACCTTGACCGAAGAATTAGCACTGGAACAAGCTCGGCGGGCGGATGCGGAAATTGCCAAAGGCAAGTACCGAGGCTTGCTCCACGGCATTCCCTACGGCGCGAAGGATTTATTTTCTACGAAAAACTACAAAACCACGTGGGGAAGCGCCATCTACCAAAATCAAGTCTTGAACGAAGACGCAACCGTCATCAAACGTCTTGAAGAAGCAGGTGCAGTGCTGTTGGCGAAGCTCTCGCTGGGCGAATTTGCGATGGGCGATGTTTGGTTCGGCGGTACAACTAAAAGCCCTTGGAATCTGAAAGATGGCTCCAGTGGTTCGTCGGCGGGTTCGGCATCGGCGACGGCGGCGGGATTGCTGGCGTTTGCACTTGGCACGGAAACATACGGTTCGATTGTTTCTCCCTCCACACGCTGTGGCGTGACGGGGTTGC
>JAAFHM010000605.1:0-2343 GCA_013298375.1 Ignavibacteria bacterium
ACCAAGCAAAGCATTTCCGCGAAACTACTGGTGCAGTACCGCAGTGTAATGGATGTTATCATCATTGTTTTATCAGCCCTGCTATATTCCGTACACCTGCATACTGGCTTCCCATTGGTAAAGCTGCTGTTGAAGCATATCAGGTGAACCACTAACACTATTCAAGTTGTATAGTTGTGCAGCAGTTCGGATATTTTTTAAGAAGCTAGATTTTATAAGGCTTCTGATAGAATTTTCTTGCCCATATTTCTGAGCTATACCAACGAGGAGTAGAAACTGCATACACCAAACCCGCCTGACGGCAGCGTACCTGAATTTCTCAGCCACCGGACAGGAAGATTATTTTAACCTTGTTGAATATAACATTGCAGCACCGCCCAAGAATCTCACCACTACCCTTTCTTTTACCATGCTTGCCGAAATCATCGCCCGCTTAGACCATATCGCCCGCCCATTCGCGGTGCATTTGCCGCCCGCTTTAGCAACACAACTGTACTCGTCAGGGCGGAACGTCTTTCTCTCAGCGCTTATGGCAGAAAGACCACGCTTAACAACGATTGCCGAGCAGCACACGCGGACACTTTGGGGCTTGACGTTTCAACATGGTTTGCTCAATGCTGCCGGAATGTTCAAGCACGGTGAAGGCTACGAAACCGTCTGGAGGCAAGGTGCAGGAGGCTATCTTTCTGGCACAACGACCGCACACCAACGCACGGGCAACATCAAAAACGGCATTGCCAAACCATTTGCGCCGTATCCTCGTTCTCGTGCGGCTTCCAACTGGTTGGGACTGCCGAATGATGGGCATGAAGCTGTTGCGAAGCGCATAGCGGCATTTGAACGGCACGAGGGCTTTCCGATAGGGGCGAGCCTGATGACTGCGCCGGAATCAAGTGGAAAAGAGGCATTGGAAGAGCTTGTTGTTGGAATGAGATTATATGAGCAGGCGGGAGTAGATTTTTTGGAAATCAATGAAAGCTGCCCGAATGTTGCGCATGGCGCATCAACACTGGAAGCAATCGCAGAACGGCTTGAATATACAAGTCGTCATTTTCTGGTACAGCGCTCACGCCGTTTGCCTGTGGTGGTAAAATTCTCAACCGATACAGCGCTCAGCGATGTGGAGGCACTTCTGGATATTCTCTGTTCCTTCGGCTATGACGGTGTAAACTTTGGCAACACCTCCACCAATTACGCGCATCACCGAACCATGCTCCACGCCAGCGATACAGCGCTTTTTGACTATTTCACTCAAACCTTTGGCGGGGGCGTAAGCGGGAAGCCTCTTGATACACTCTCGCTTAACCTTGTTCGTCGCGCAAGCGAGGTGTTGCGGGCAAAAGCACCGAAGCAGGAATTTCATATTATCCGCACAGGCGGTATTGCTACGAAGGCAGATGTTGAAGAGAGCTTCGCAGCAGGGGCTTCGCTCTGCCAGTGGTACACGGGGTATTTTGAGCGATTTGCTGAGGATGGGCATTCGCTGTATGCGAAGATATTTGGAGTGTGAGTGGCGGAGTGGAGCGGTTCTCTATTTGCCAAGATTTGACCAGTGTGATTTCAAAAAAAAGCTGCCTTCCCAGAAAAGTGGGAAAGCAGCTTTTTTAATGGTTCAATGGTTCATCATCAAATCATGCCTCTTCCGGCACGGCAAGAGCAGCCGCACGAGGAGTGGGCATTGCCTGAAGGTGGATTGGCTGATTTTTAATCCACGTTTCGTTGTGCGAATCCAACAGATGCTTCGGTACGGGGCGCAAATCCCAAACTAAACCCACCAATGACAATAGTTTGAGAGTGTAGTAGGTAATATCCAGTTCCCACCAGAAAAAGCCGTTGCGGGCTGCGGATTGGAAGCGGTGATGGTTGTTGTGCCAGCCCTCGCCAAGCGTGATGAGCGCCAAAATGAAGTTGTTGCGGCTGGTGTCGGTTGTGACGTAGCGTCTGCCGCCCCATGTATGGGAAAGAGAGTTGATGGTAAACGTGCCATGCCAACAGAAAACGGTGCTGATGCAAAGTCCCCAGACTAAGCCCGGAATGCCCGCAATCAAAAACATCATCACACCCCACGTAATGGGGGGAATCAGAAAGTTTTTATTCAGCCACACCAGTTCGGGATAGCGCATCAAATCACGAACATAATGCTCTTCGGTCTTATTGGTGGATTCGCTCAAAATCCAACCCACGTGCGACCACCAAAAACCGTCTTGCGGTGAGTGTGTATCGCCCTCTTGGTCGGAATGGCTGTGGTGATGACGGTGATGGGAAGCCCACCAAATCACGCCTTTTTGAACCGAACACATCGCCAAAAATGCAAGGCAGAATTGAAACACGCGGCTTGTCGAG
>JAAFHM010000605.1:2353-3039 GCA_013298375.1 Ignavibacteria bacterium
TTTTTTTTTTCACAAATGCTAGGGCTACATACCACCACGAAAATTCTATAAAAAATGCAGCAAAACAACCGATATGCAGCGCCCAAAATGGCAACGTGCTTGGTCGGAAGTAATACAAGGCAGAAGGCTTCTTTTCCATGAAGCATACCCTCAATTAGTGAAACAAGATAGTTGTTGTATAAAACTTCAACAATCGAGGGCTTTCGCACGAAACTTTGTGCCTACACCGACCCGCCAAGACTCGTCCACATCGCAATATGAACGGGAAACGGCGGCAGGAAGCGTACTCAAAAAGTATCTGCGAAAATCCTTGTACCGATTGTGTTGTTTTCAAAGAATGTACCGAAAGAAACTTGTACTGCCAACTTGAGACTGTTCGACAATACAAGACGATAAACCTGTAAAATTAGGGCTTTTTCTGGCGAAATCCAAAGAAAGTTCGTACAACTCGTGAATGAAGGCTTTCGCACAAGCGCTGTACTCAAACCTACAAACTAACACCCTCTATGTTTTGTTCTGCATGAATATCTTGGTATGTTTGTGCTGGCTTCCATTTTTTGCAATGACTGAACCAATGGCTTCGATATGGCGACTTCTTCCGAAACGGCTTTGCGTGGTGATTCTTTGGGCATCGGCGGTCACCCTCGCGGACTTTCGACACTTTTTTTTACCGAGCTTTGGGAGCG
>JAAFHM010000221.1 GCA_013298375.1 Ignavibacteria bacterium
GCGTATATTGTCAAGGCGACAACGCCGAACGGCACGGTTAAAACGCTGGTATTCGATGCTACGACATATTTGCTGGCTTCCATCGAAGAAATGCGCCAAACACCGCAAGGAATCATTCAATCAGTGCAGGAATTTCGAGAATATGCGATTTTCGAGGGTGTGCAACTTCCAACGACAGTGGTGATGAAAACGGGCCCCGGTACGCTCATAGGCAAAAGCACGTATCAAATTAACCAGCCCATTGGGGATGAGGTCTTTCAAGTGCGGAAATAGCATTGCATCATTTTGAGTGAACTCGTCAAGGAGTTGAAAAGCAGAAAGACCTGAAGTCATCCAGGAGAGTTTTGCCATATACTTGTGTTTTGATATGTTTGCTATTGTTCGTTACTGTTTCTTCTTTTTCGCTACTATCATGGAACGCTATTACACGCCGGAACAAATTGCCAAATTACTAACCATTCAAAAGCAAACCGTCTATGCGTGGCTTCGGAGCGGTAAACTTTCCGGCGTGAAGCTGGGCAAGATTTGGCGCGTTTCGGAGAGGCATTTGCAAGGATATTTAGGTGAGAAAACACCTTTACCATCATCCCAAAACTCCTCATCGGTACAGCATTTGACCGCAACACAAATACGTTCTTTACCGCCTGAAGAGCGGAAGCGTATTGTTGCCGAGCAACTCGCCGAAGCTGCGAATCTCTACGCAGAACATCCCGAAGCCATTGTCAGCGACCTCAGCGATTGGAGCAATGTTTATGCAGGGTGAAATCTGGGAAGTAGAATTTATGCCGCAGCGAGGCGCGGAAATTGACAAAGTACGCCCCGCCGTTATCATTAGTTCGCCGCTTGCCGGAAAACTGCCCTTGCACATCGTCGTACCTATAACAGATTGGAAGCCAGTCTATCAGCGCTATTTCTGGTTCGTGCCGATGCAGCCAACAGCACAAAATGGTTTGCACAAGCCGAGCGGGGCGGATGCTTTTCAGGTGAAGAGTGTAGATGTGCAGCGTCTTGTACGGCACATCGGCACAGTAAGCCGTACTGAATTGCAAACAATCATTGACGCACTGATTTTGTGTTTAGAAAGCCCGTAGAAAACGTATGAATACGATAACCATCATCATCGAACAGCATGAAGACGGCTTTGTAGGCTATCCGCTTGGCTTCAAGGCTGGTGCAATCGTCGGACAGGCGACACCTATAACGATGCTTTGGCGGACACGCGCTCTGCTATTGCATTCTACATCGAACATTATGGAGTGGAGGGCTTTTCAGGTGGATTTGAGTATGAAAGCCCGCTTGTAAAGGCATTTCTTACCGAAATAACGATTGAGAATATCACAAGCGAATCGAAGCCCATCAACAAATGCCCTTTTGGTTTGACGGAAGGTTATTTCATCGGTGAAAAAGCATTTGATACATCTACTGTCGTTCTCAATGATGATTGAGTTATACTCCGCATAAAAACAGCGCCCACAGGCAATATGCTCACGAAATCACCATGTTTTTAGGATGTGGTGATTTGTTGCTATTTTTCGATACGTTTTCAAAGAATTTAGATTTTATCGGCTTTGACACGAGAGAGCAAAGGCATACACCACAATCGCCTGTACAAGAGTCAAAATGCACATGGAATCATTATACCAATATCAAAGAAACCTTGAATTCAAGAGATGATTTCTGTGATACAGATTCTCCAAACGACAAAGCCGCATAAACTGAGTTTTTATGCGGCTTTTTTATTCACACTAGCCTGTTTTGAGAATTTTTTGCGTACCATTTCTCGTTTCAATAACTACGCCCTGAGATGTCCCCTTTAAGGGAGCGATTTGCTTTAAGCCATTAAAAATAAAAAGATTACGCTTTATTATTGGTGGTCCCGACAGGAGTCGAACCTGCGACACCAAGTTTAGGAAACTTGTGTTCTATCCAGCTGAACTACGGAACCAAGGAGAATTTAATGAATCATATCGGTCGGGTGCAAGAACATACGCCGTCCGGGAACGCTAAATGGTTCGGCACTAAAGAGAAGGGTCGCAATGATGCCCTTTACCTCGCTCATAGCAATTGGTTGTTGTCCTGTGGCAATACACCGCTCAATCACTTCTTCTAAATGGTCATGCGTCAAAACCCCAAGTTGCCGCAAGAGGAGGATATAGCCAAAGGTTTCATTGGAGAGAAACATTTTCTCGAACTCGTGCAAAATCCGAAACGATGTCGTGCTGCCTTCCAGAGCGATACTTGTAAACTCCTGCATACTGGCGCGGTCGGCGAGCCAGCTAAATGCGGTGGAAATTTCTGATTGCGAATAACCTTTATTGCTGAGAGTCGCAACCGTTTTTTCATTGATAGCATGATTGCTGTGCAATTCTGCCATCAAATAGGCGATTATGTCAATAATGTTCTCACGCATACAATCAAAAGTCTTTAGCATGGCTGAAGTGTTGCTGGATATAATAATCTTCCAAACGACTCATTTCCTTGCGCGCTGCTTCTGTTGCATCGTCATAACCGATTAAATGCAGTGTTCCGTGTGCGGCAAGGCGCATGAGTTCGTTAGTCAGCGAAACGCCGTAGTCTTCGGCTTGTTTGGCTGCGGTATCAAGACTGATATAGAGTTCGCCGTCGATACAGTCTTCTTCAAGGGGAAACGTGATAATATCGGTTGGGTAATCATGGCGTAAAAACTCGTTGTTCATTGCATGAATTTTCACGTCATCAACGAGTATCACATTCACGGTGGCAGATTCTATCGGCTTTTTACGCCACTTTTCGCCACGAAGAACATTTTCAATAACACGTCGCATTTTTGTGCGGGGTATTCGTTGCTGCTCTGTGTCGTTGAAAATGTAAATTTCAAATTTCATCACAAATCTTTTTATGCAATAATTTTTACACACCGCTTGAATACGTGCTGCCAACCCGCTCTATATTTCCTATTATTCCATCGGCAGAAGCATTTCCGCTACCGAAAGTTGCATTGCCGACATGAGCAAGCGCGGGTCAAGTTCAGCAAAATCTGCCGAAAGATTGCTTTTGCGTACATTACTAAACATTGAACACGTGCATTGTTTTCCAACGACTAAGCCAGAAATATGTGTTTCGTTTGCCGAAACAAAGATAAGTTCATCCGGCTCAAAGACTAAAAATGCCGTACAATCATGCAATTCAAAATATCCATGCTGTGTTTGGGCAATTACTAGCGAACCGCGCCTATCGTCGCCAAGTTCCACATCATTGGAAACATTCAGCGTAAGTGATTGACGGGTTTGTGGATTTGCAAGCATAAACAAGTGTTCGCCGTCGTGCGATTGTGGCTCTACACCAACAATGTCGGTAATACGGCGAATATCATCAATGCTAAACGTAAATGATTCTGAAAATGTTTCCATACTCGTGTTTGTCGCTATTCTTTCGTAGAAAAATTCTGTATTTTTGCTGTTCTACGGTGTTTTGCTGGAAAGGTTTCCTCTGAAACAAGAGCCATCCATGCAACGCAGACGAATGATACAGACCGACCAACATAAGAAATTTTTGCGATATAATCACAACTGTTCCGTTGATTTCTACCGTTCAACCAGGAAGAAGTTTTCCCAAAGTTTTCCACCAACATTTTCCACAGAAAGGAACAACGAATGTTGACCACGAGTGTTCCCGACACTATTTTCCGCCAACGGATACGCGACACCATCCGTGCCGCAGAGCCTTCGGCAGAATGTATTCTCTTCGGTTCGCGGGCGCGTGGCGATGCTCGGGAAGATTCGGATTGGGATGTGTTGGTCTTAGTAGAGGGGGAAGTTACGGATGCGCGGAAACGACGGATTCGCTATACGCTCTACGACCTTGAGTTTGAAGTGGGGATGGTTTTAGCAAGCATTATCAAATCAAAGGAACAGTGGTATAAAGAAGCCACGTTCTATAAAACATGGCTGGCTCAGAATGTTGAGCAAGAAGGTATTATATTGTGATGAGCGAACAAACCCAAGAACTTATCCGGTACCGATTGGATCGCTCGCAGTCATCATTGCGGGCGGCAAAATCCTTGCATTCACAAGATCATTATCTTGATGCTATCAATCGGCTGTACTATGCGTGTTTTTATGCGGTAATTGCGGCATTATTGCTTGACAATCATGTGGCGAAGTCTCATAGTGGCGTTAGGACGATGTTCCATAAGCACTGGGTTTTAACGGGGCGCATTGCCGCAAGCTACGGCAAAATCTATAACGAAATTTTTGATATGCGCCACGAAGACGATTACGATGATTTTGCTTCGGTACAAGCCGAAATAGCTGACGAAATGCTAACGAAAGCCGAAGATTTTATCAAAACCCTTGAAAGCCTTATCAATACGGAACTTTCAAATAATATCGACCAATAAATTTCCATCAAATTTTTTCATTTCTCTTTTCCCATGAACATCACCCTCACACTCCCCGACGGCTCGAAACGCGAGTATGCAAGCGGTTCCACAGGCTTGCAAGTAGCAGAATTTATGTCCCAAGAAATACAATAAATCTCCATGAACAATACTCTAGCTACCATTGCGAATCTCCTCCAAGCAATGGGCTTTGCAGTGCAAGGGAAAGGATCTGCGCTTTGGACAAAAGTATATCCGCAACACGCCCATTTCGTGATAAGCGTTGATATGGCGAAGGAACAGATACACTACGACCAATCGCGCATGATGCTTGGCGATAGAACAACGTCCGGTTTCAATGCGCCAGAGAATTTTGTGGTATTGGAGTGCGTCAATCGTTTGCTTGAAAAAGGCTATAAGCCTGAATCTATCACGCTTGAGCATCGTTGGAAATTGGGGCATACTGCCAAAAGTGGTAAGGCGGATATTGTTGTTCGCGGTCGGGATGAAAAGATATTGATGATTATTGAGTGCAAAACGTGGGGTAATGAATTCATCGCGGAGCAGCAGCAGATGAAGCGCGACGGAGGGCAGCTTTTTTCCTACTTCCAGCAAGATAAAAATGTACGGTTTTTATGCTTGTATGCGTCCAGATATGCAGGTGATGAAACGGATAATGCAATGATGATGGATGTATCGAAAACACAGCAAAACCAAGCCTTGGATGGCATCCAAACGGCATGGCTGATTGTGGATGTGCGCGACACCGATGCCGAGCGGCGTAAACAAGAGCGTGATACAAATACACTTTTGACGTTTGCACACGCAAAAACAGTCAAAGAATTGCTTGAGGTTTGGGAGCGAAAAGCGCAAAAACACTTCTTGAAAACGGGTATTTTTGAAGAAGAAATTGAGGCATACAATCCTGCGGGAACGCCCAAGAGAATCAGGGATTTGGAGGAGTTCCGCCAAGAAGATGCGCCCAAAGTTTTCGGTGCTTTTGAAGAAATTTTGCGCCACAATAACATCTCTGACCGCTCTAATGCTTTTAACCGCGTTATCTCGCTGTTGTTGGCAAAAATTGTTGATGAAGCCAAGTCGCCAAATGAAATTGCGGGTTTTCAAGTAAAGCGCGGTGCGGACACACGGGAAGAACTGCATGACCGCTTGCAATCCTTGTACGTCAGGGCAATGAAAGAGTATTTGAACGAGGATGTCAGCCACCACACGCAACAAGAATTGGAAGAAATTATCAACCATTTCCCCCGTCAAAGCGCGAAACAGCGATTAAAGCAGGTATTCAAGGAATTGCAATACTACACCAATAACGAATTTGCTTTCAAAGAGGTCTATAACGAAACGCTCTTTCGTCAGAATGCGCGGGTGCTGGAAGAAGTTGTCGAACTTTTTCAAGACTATAAATTTCGCTACAACAATAAAGCGCAATTTCTCGGGGATTTTTTTGAATTACTGCTCGAAAGTGGCTATAAACAAAGCGAAGGACAGTTTTTTACACCGACACCGATTGCAAGATTCATCCTTTCTTCGATACCTTTCGAGAGCATTATACGGAATAAATTACGTGCCGAGCGAGAGCAGTTTTTGCCCTTGGTGCTAGATTATGCCTGCGGTAGCGGTCATTTTATCACCGAAGCAATGGATGAAATTCACGGTGTTTTGAAAGCGCTCCCGGACGAAAGCCACAGGCGCATTCCCGCTATGAAGCAATCGCTTTCTTTTGCGCGAGAATGTATCGTCGGTATTGAAAAAGACTACCGTTTAGCCCGGACGTGCCGTGTTTCCTGCTTCATGCATGGCGACGGTGATGCGAATATTATCTTCGGCGACGGCTTGGCGACGCACCGTTCCAACGCAATGTTTGTGCAGTCGCATGGCAGTTTTGATGTGGTCGTGGCAAATCCGCCCTATTCCGTGAAAGATTTTGCGCACCATTTGGAAGCCGATGCGCGAGATTTTGAGCTATTAAGCGTCTTGGGCGAAAATTCCGATGATATTGAAGTGTTGTTTATTGAGCGAATGCACCAGACACTCGCAGTGGGCGGATATGCGGGAATTATTCTGCCAAGTTCAATCTTATCGAACACCGATAAGGCATACACCGCTGCACGGGAATTGATATTACGCCACTTTGAAATCCGTGCGTTGGTCGAACTCAGTGCCAATGCATTTGCTAAAACCGGAACAAATACGGTTGTTCTCTTTTTACGAAAACGCAGTGCCGATTTTGCTCAAGACCGAGCGTTTATTGCCGAAGATTTTATCCTGAATGGAATTGAGCGAACGGCAGATTTTCTTGATAGTGCGGCATTATTGCGCAATTACAGCACTACCATCGGTATTGCATTCGAGGATTACCGCACACTGACAGCCCGCGAGCCAAATAGCACCGTGCGTGAACACGAGATGTGGCAAAATGCGTGGCGTGAGTTTGAAAAATCTGTACAATGGAAAGCATTCATCACCAAAAAGCGTTTTCAGCAATCTTCGCCCGAAGAGCAAAAAACACTCAAAGAGCAAGAATTTATCAGGGCTTTATTGGAAGTTGAAAAAGAAAAATTTGAGTTCTTTATGCTCACTCACGAGCAAAAAACCCTCATTGTAAAAACCGGAGCAAGTACCGAAGAGCAGAAGCAATTTTTGGGGTATGAGTTTAGTGATGCCAATGGTTACAAGGGTATCAAAATCAAGAAAGAGGCAAACGGCAAGCACAGCACCATGCTCTACGACAGCGAGAGCCATGCCGCACCTAATCCCGAAAAAATCAATTACTACGTTTATCGTCAGCTTTTGGGCGAAGAACTTGGTGAAATTCACGAACAAGTAGCGCCGTTGTGTACAGTGGTCAATCTCAGTGATATTCTGCACTTTCACCATACGAAGTTTGAGAAAACTATCGCTATGGCAGTGCAAGAGCGCACCGATACGAAAATCCCGTCAAAATGGCAACAATACTCACTTGGCGATGAGAAAGTCTTCCGGCTAAAAATCGGTGGAACTCCTGCCCGTAACCGTCAGGAATACTGGCGCAATGGTGTGTATCCATGGGTTTCCATCGGCGATATGGATGATAACGTTATCACTGCAACAAAAGAGACCATCAACGATGCAGCAGTGAAAAACTCGAATGTCAAACTCGTTCAATCCGGTACAACATTGCTCAGTTTCAAACTTTCGCTTGGCAAAACTGCTCGCGCTGGCGTAGATTTGTACACAAATGAAGCCATCGCTGCTATTGAAGTTCTCGACTCTGCTATCGTTTCTGATGAATATGTATTTGCTTTTTTCAGTAGCGGCATTATGGATTTATC
>JAAFHM010000309.1 GCA_013298375.1 Ignavibacteria bacterium
ATCCTTACTCCGCCGAGATGCGTGGGCGCTTGCACAAGGAGTTGGAACAGATTGAATCAATTCTTTCCGAATACCCCGATGACAACACGCTTTCGCGATGATTTCCGCAGTGTGGACAGTTTTAGCGACGAATTTCTTGTCCATTGCCCCGAATGTCGGCGCTGTGCCAAAGTATTGACCGCAGGTAATGTACGCTTTGTTTGTACACATTGCGGCAAGTCGGAAATGTGGAAAGGCTCTCCGGGCATTCTTACCAGTAAGCACCCATCAAAGCGCGATTCGTCCGGTCGTCGTATGGCGTGGATTGGTGCGGAGTATGACTGGTTTTTCCACTACCCACTCTGGTTGCAAACTCCGTGCTGCGGGCAGACACTTTGGGCGTACAATGCCCACCATTTGGCGTATTTAGAGGGGTACATTGCCGCCGGATTGAGAGAACGCAGACCGAATGAATATGGCTGGCGCAATGCCAGCTATGCAAGTCGGCTTCCACAATGGCTAAAAGCGGCAAAAAACCGCACAGATGTTCTCCGTGCCTGTCAAAAACTTCATACGTTGCTGGCGACTCTTGAAAATCCTCCACATTGGTAAATTTCTGATAAGTGTAGGACTTACGCAAAAGAAGCGTTTGGGTACTAAATGATTTCAGTTAGAAAGGCAATATGGGGTGTTGAAGAAGCAAGATGGAATGAGATATCTAAAACAAAGGATTTCAACTCCTTGCACATAAATGCTTCTTTTTCGTAAATTTTCATAACGTCTAATTCACCACAAACCGAAACACCTGAATCGTCGCATTGTAGCGCACTTGAACGAAGTACACACCCCGCCCAAAACGGTTGACCGCAAAAGGGATCGTGCTGATACCGGGTGTTACTTGTACCGTATCGCTCGCAATCGGACTTCCATAGGTGGAATAGACCGTATATTCCAACGCTGCCGATTCAGGCGTTGTCAGCAAAAGCGTCGCAAAACCCGCATCACTGCTTACGGGAGACGGAACAACGCCTTCCCGAACATTATCCGGTTTTTCAATCGAAAGTTGCACTGCGGGTATTCCACACGGAACCGATGCAATTCGTGGTCGCAATTCCACCGCGCCCGATGCGGGAATGCGCCGCGAGGTTGTAGCGTCCTCCACAACAGCGTAGGCTTGCGCTGATTTTCCTGCAAAGCGAGTAAATGCTACATCCGTGAGATACAGCGTACTCGGTGGAAATGGGCGAAGCGGAAGCGGCGAAAAAGTCTGTTCATCGGAAAAACGCACGTAGAGCGTGGTACGAAGCGTCATGCCTTGTGGCAAAGCCGAAATGCCGATGCGCTGCGCGTCCCACAAAGGATACGAAACCAATTCCGGCGCAACAATCGTTCCGGCAAGTCGCATGGCTGCTTGGATATTTGCAATGCCGTAGCCCAAGATTGTATCAGGTTTGGCGGCTTGCGATGCCGTTGATTTTAGCAGTTTACGCACGTCCGATGATGTGAGTTCGGGAAATGCCGAAAGCAGCAATGCTGCGCCGCCCGCTATCAAGGGCGAAGAAAACGATGTCCCCCGTGCATATTGAAATTCCCTGCCCGTCGGTGCTGCCACTATCACCGAATCGCCTTGCGCGGCAATATCCGGTTTTATGCCGCCGTCGCCACGCGGACCACGTGACGAAAAATTCACCACACCCGCAGAATCTGCACGAATCGCAGCAACCGTCAAGGCGCTATCGGCATCCGCAGGAGCATTGAGTGTTCTGGAGCCTCTGCGTCCCTCGTTTCCTGCCGAGACTACGCACAGCACTCCTCGCGCAACAGCATCATTGATGGCACGAGTGAGGATAGACGTTTTGCCGTCGAGTTCTTCGTAACGGTAGCTTTCATCGGGTTGGTCGAAGGTGGAATAGCCAAGTGAGGCATTGATAACGTCCGCGCCTCGTGCTTCCAGCCATTCAAGTGCGGCGGCGGCGTTGTCCTCTTCAATATGGCGCTCGTAGCGCAAATCTTCGGACTTTGCCAGTAAATAGTCGGCATCAAACGCTGCTCCAATGAGGTTTTGCGGTGAATACGCTGCCATCACTGAGAGAACTTTTGTGCCATGATCATCTTGGTCGGGGAGGTCGTTTGCAAAGGTCTTTTGCTGATTTGCCGTCACACTATCATTTTGTATAAAATCGTATTCGCCCAGAATGGATGCGCCTTTGAGGGAATTTTGCTCACGTTGCCGAAATCCGGCATCAATCACGCCGATAGTAACGCCTTTTCCGGCTATACCAAGTTCGTGAACAGGCAGAATATTGATACTTTGCAACTGACGACGGGAATCGTTGTAACCAAGCGTACCGCAGTTAGCGCTCTTCAAGGAAATCCTCTCTAATGCTTGTTCTGCTGACGAAAGACTCTTCACGACGATTGTTGCGGCATCGCGCAAAGGAAAAAGCCGTGCCGTTGCGGGCTGCACGGCACGGACAAACGGGAAGCGTCGTATTTGCTCAATCTGCACCGTCGAACACGTAACGAGTGCATAGTTGTTCCACCGCAAACGGAGGAGCAGACTTGCCTCAACCCCACGAAGGCTGTCCAAATACGGCTCGTAGAGCGGTGCATCGGCAAGCGTGATGATGCGCTCCGGCGGTAATGTTTTTCTGCGTCTTGCTAATGCTTTGGGTGTGAGAAGCGCTTCTGTTCGGGCGTAGAGGGCGCTGCCACGTTGAAACATCTCACCACCTTTGTCACGGAAAAATACGCGATAGGTTGCGCCTGTTGCCGTGATGTATTGTTGGCTATAAAGCTCATCCGTGCTGAAGGTGAGAGAAATGAAGAGGAAAGCAATAAGGAGAAAATAACGACATCTCATGTAATTTTTTTTCATGCCATTCGTCCACAGTATGGTAAAGTCTTGGTCTTGCCGATAACCAGCCTTGCGGCGCGGCATATCAAGCAGATGCAAACTACGAATTTCGTACCTTTTGACCAATCATTCCTTCGGACGAAAACGGGGTGTTGCACGTTACCCTAAAATATCGGGAGTTCGCAGAAGAGCCGTATATCCCGCCTGCTCGAAGTGTTTATCAGCACTCAGCGCATAGTCTATGCGACGCTCTTGTATCGTGAGGAAAGAAAGACAATCAACCAAGCCCCATTCTTTGTCGGCTGATCGCTCGAAAGAACGCAAGGCACTCTGAAAACGCTCTGGTGTGGTATGGAGAAGTTCGGCATGAGGATTGGCGTTGAGCTGCTCGAAAAATCGCAGTCCTGCTTGTCGGAACGGTGTTTTGCTGAGAGCATTCAAGGATTCAAAGACGATAGCATCTGTATAGCAGAATCTATCTGTTGTATTCAACTGTGCTGTGATTGCTAACGCCATATCGTGATATTGGTCATTGGCAACGAGAATGGCAATGATATAGGATGTGTCCAGAAAAAAGAGGCGATTCATCAATCCTCCTGCGTTCGGAAATGCCGTAATTTAGTCTCCGATGCGTTGGACGGAAAAACCCCGCTCTTGGCGTGGCTTGCCAACTCATACACTGATTTCTGGAAGTCCGATAATTCATCCGTTTTTGGTTCTAAGGGCTGTTCTACCCGTTTAATTGCGGGGCGCTGGACTTTCGTTTTTGTTTCTGCTACTGCCATTGCTTTGCTCCAAATAAAAAATATTCTTCTGTTTGGTGTTGTAATTTACGAAAATTTCAACGACTTACACTTTTTTTGATTTCCCTTTTACAATACCATGAATACTCTTTCCAATGGCACAGACCTCTCCAATACTCATCATTCCTTCAATGCCGAAGCCTATACAACCGCAAAATCAAGCGTCGGTTGGCACAAGCACCCGTGCGACATCGTGATAGCGCGAGGGAACGACCGATTCGACCTGCTCCAACGCATGACCACGAACACGTTGAACGGACTCGCGGGAACGTCAGAGCGCGGCGCGGGCATTCAAAATATTTTGCTGACCGACAAAGCGCGTATTATCGACGTTTTCACAGTATTGGCGCGGGAGAATGACCTGATGCTTCTCTTTTCCCCCGGAATGGGCGTACAAGCAATGGAATGGCTGGAAAAATACACGTTTATTGATGATTTTGCCACAACAGACTCTACCGCAGAATACGCACCATTCCTTGTCTTTGGCGTAAAGGCGTTGCAGCTTTTGGAAGAAATAACGGGCGGTGTCGTTTTGGGCGACGTACGCACGTCGGCATGGCTGAAAGCCGATCTGCCGGACGTGCCGGAGATTGTCATCGTGAAGCAACCGCCATTATGCGAATTTTGCTACACGCTGCTTGTGCCGAAGGCGTTTGAGAGGCAATTTATTGAGCTTTTGAGCAGTTTAGAAGGTGTCGCAGAGGTGAATGATGCAACGTTTGAGACATTGCGTATTGAGTCAGCGTGGGGCAAACTTGGCTTGGAATGGACAAACGAGAGAAACCCGCTTGAAGCGGGCTTGGTTGGCTTGGTGGATTTCAAAAAAGGCTGTTATATTGGGCAGGAGGTGATTGCTCGTTTGGACACCTACAACAAAGTCAAAATGCGGCTTTCGGGCTTTGTGAGCGATACGCCGATTTCTCTTCAAGCACGTATTATTGACGAGCAGTCGGAAGCAGGAAAGCGCACCGATATTGGTGGAATGACCAGCACAACGTTTTCACCCGAACTCGGCAAATACATCGCTCTTGGCTATATTCGTTCGGCGTTTGCTAATCCGGGAGCATTCGCAAGTGTGGTTGTAGCGGACGAGAATGGCTCAGAAACTGCACAAATGCTGGAAATTGTCAAATTACCGTTTGTGATGTAGCGCATAAACACTGTTCAACAGGGGTACGAAGCAGTTCGCTCTTCGCTGTACTTTACGGCAGCAGCACGATTTTCCCCGTACTTTTCCGGCTTTCCAAAAATTCATGTGCTGATTTCCCATCTGAAAGTGCAAAGGTAGTCGGCGGAGCAAGGCGCAATCTGCCTTCGCGCACCCACTGAAAAAGAATGGCTGCGCGGCTGGTGCGCTCTTCGCGGGAAACAAGATAGCTCCAAAGATCACCTCCGGTCAGGGTTTTGGAAGCATCCATTAAAAAGCGCGGGTCAATAAGCGGGGGATTGCCGCCGGAAAAGCCGTAAAAGACGACCTGACCACAGTCCCGCGTTGCGGCAAAACTTTCCATCAGCGTCGCGCCCACGCTTTCATAAACCACATCTGCACCGCGCCCACCCGTTGCCTCTTTGACACGCTCCACCCATGATTCGCTGTACACCAGCACTTTGCTTGCGCCCGCCTCCAACACAATCGTGCGTTTTTCTTCTGACGACACCAAGCCCAGCACTCGTGCGCCATGCAGCACGGATATTTGCGTGAGAAGTTGCCCAACTCCGCCTGCCGCTGCATGAACAAGTACCGTTTCGCCCGCTTGTGTTCTATGGCTATCCATTGCCAGATATTGTGCCGTCAAGCCTTGCAAAAGCAATGCTGCTGCGGTCTCGAAAGTAATATCGTCGGGAAGCGGCAGAGCATGATCAAGGGGAACAGCGACCAACTCCGCGTTTGCAAACGGCACATCGGCAAAAGCTACACGGTCGCCGGGTCTGAAAGCGTCGGTATTACTAACTTTGACAATGCCAGCACCCTCGTACCCCGCAATAAATGGGGGTTCACCTTTGAGATGATAATTGCCTTTGCGACGATAAATATCTGCAAAATTGAGTCCGATTGCTTTCATTTCTACCAAGACTTCATCAGGTTTTAGAGCGGGTTCGGCAACGTCGCGGTATTCTAAAACATCGGGTGAGCCAAATTGTGAGAAGGTGAGGGCTTTCATAATGTAGTGTTGATATTGAGGTAGTTATACCGTTTTGATAATAATTTCGTTATCTTGCAGAATAAAACCAACAATTTTTACAGTATTGATTCCTTGTATGTACCGTACCGACTACGTTTCTGCAATTACAGAAGATGCTGATACTCT
>JAAFHM010000631.1:0-424 GCA_013298375.1 Ignavibacteria bacterium
CGCACTTCACCGACGCTTAAAGACTCCGCAAAAACCTTACCAGCCGGACCATTGCCGGAAAAATCCAATATCATGCGCTCCTCGCTTTTGAGAAATGCCGCCAAAAGCGAAGCACCCGCCATAGCTCGCCCCAAAAGCACGGCAGCAAGCGGACTGAGATTGTGACGTTCTTGCGCAGAGAGCGCAGTTCTGGTGTTGCGCACCGCCGCCAAGCGAAAGAAGCCATCTTCGGTCATCGCCCGAACAACGCGGTCACGCTGGGTATAGAGTTTTTTGATTGCCTGTGGCGAGGAGTTATCCGTATTCTGGGGTAATGGTTCCACAATGGTCAGCCTTTCCAGATGAAAAAGAAAAGTAACTGTTCAGGTCTGATAGTAATTTCACTCATTCGCCCCCTTGATAAAGGGGGAACGGGGGATTTCTG
>JAAFHM010000631.1:434-2857 GCA_013298375.1 Ignavibacteria bacterium
GGATTTCTGCGCACAAACGAGTGATTTGAAGCAATGTTCAACCGTCAAATCCCCCGTTCCCCCTTTGTCAAGGGGGCGAATACGACAGCGTTCTGCATACCTGAATAGTTACAAAGAAAAAATATTGGACGCAAAACTACGCTTTTTCTACGGAATTGTCAGCAAGAAATCTTTTTCCTATCTTTTGAGGCATTCCTGAGCAATAATCGCGGCAATGCGTTCGGCAGCTTTTCCGTCCCAGAGCGGTGGCAGCGTGTACGATGGCGGGGTAGTCTCTTGAAGCGCCTTTCGGAGCGCTGTGCGAATATTTTCCGTTGTGGGCGGGATGAGAATATTTGTTCCAATTTCGCACGTAATCGGACGCTCGGTTGTCGTGCGAAGCGTCAAACACGAGACCCCAAGCGCGGTTGTTTCTTCTTGGACACCGCCGGAATCAGTCATTACAAAACGGGCGCTCATCATCAGTGCAAGGAAATTCACATAGCCTTGTGGTTCAGTGAGAATAAAGCGCGGATGCTCTTCGATACGTCCCAGTAGCCCAAAACGCTCCAAATGTTTGCGTGTACGCGGATGCACGGGAAACACGATAGAACACGTTTCCGCCGTTTCTAAGAGCATTTCCACGAGCGACTGTAATTGTGCCGCGTCGTCCACATTCGACGGGCGGTGGAGCGTTACAAGGGCATACTGGCGGGCTTCTAGCGAAAGGTCATGCAGAATTGGGGATTGACGGGCTTTGGGCAGAGCAAAATGCAGCGAATCAATCATCGTATTCCCAACAAAATGCAATCGGTCGTGCCGAAAATTCTCACGCAAAAGATTATCGACACCGCTTTTCTCGGTAACAAAAGCATAGTCGCAGAGCGCGTCGGTGGCAATACGATTGAGTTCTTCTGGCATGGTGCGGTCGCCGCTCCGCAAGCCTGCTTCGACGTGTGCAACGGGTATGCCGAGTTTTGTTGCCGTCAAGGTTGCGGCAATAGTGGAATTGACATCCCCAACAACCAGCACCAATGCGGGCTTTGCCTCTAAACACACCTTTTCAAATTCCACAATCACTTTTGCCGTCTGCTCGGCATGAGAGCCAGAGCCGACACCAAGGAAATACGCGGGTTCGGGCATTTCGAGGTCATGAAAAAAAGCATCCGACATGGCAGCGTCGTAATGCTGCCCCGTGTGAACAATCTGGTGCCGTGCAAGTTGGGTAAACGCAGGTGAAGAGAACACGCGATGAATCGGCGCAACTTTCATAAAATTTGGTCGTGCGCCGACAACAGAAAGAATCAGGGGTTTGGGGATCATGCAAAGGGTAGGTCTGGGGAAGAAGCAACAGGAACTGTTTTGATACTACCCCGTCGGGCGGCTTCTTCGCCGTCCGGCGGGTGGTTTCCGATGGGTTTACACAACAATTTCCGCGATTATTTTTTCAACGCATCCAACAATGAAGCCATTTCAATAGCCACCGTCGCTGCTTCAAAGCCCTTATTGCCAGCTTTTGTGCCGGAGCGCTCAATGGCTTGCTCAATCGTGTCAGTCGTCAAAACGCCGAATATACAGGGAACACCCGAATCTAGCCCTACGTGTGCAACGCCTTTGGTCACTTCTGCGGCAACATAGTCGAAATGCGGCGTAGAGCCACGAATCACCGCCCCAAGTGCAATCACCGCATCATACTTTTTACTATCCGCCATTGCCTTGACAACAAGCGGTATCTCAAAACTTCCCGGGCAATACGCAACAGTAATCGCTTCATCGGAGACATTATGCCGTCGCAGCGCATCCAATGAGCCTTCTAAGAGTTTATTGACGACAAAGCTATTCCACCGTGCCACAACGATGCCGAAGGATTTTCCTTGAGCATTAAAGATACCTTCAAGAGTTTTGATTGCCATAAAAATAAAAGAATGGGAGTAAAGACCACCCGCCAGACGGCGAAGAAGCCGCCCGACGGGGCAATATTTGAACCGTTCCGATCCAGAGTCTGTGCGAGTCCTCAGCGCTCCAGCGTCATTTTTAGCGCCACCAAGACCTGCCACGAAGAAATGCTGAAATTTTCATTTAAGGTCGGGCTTGATAGCATTTGAGTCAGTGGGATAACATAATTGAGCATGGGGCTGAGGCGGAAGCGTGTACCAAAGGGAATATCTGTACCAATGGCGATGTTGGCGGCGATCTGTACCGTATTAACGCGGTTTGTAATATCACCATCTTGAAGAACTTTGCGGTCGGAATACGTCGTGTCTTGACCTCTGATAACCTGAATAGAGGCACGGGCATTTTCACCATTCGGCAACACTTTTTCCGGCTCAAGAACAGAGATGGTATGCCGCAGTCGGCTATTGACGATGAGACCACCTTGCAAGCCAACTTGCACAAATGGTTGGAAAATACCGATACTTAAAGGATTCCAAGCTACATACGGA
>JAAFHM010000047.1 GCA_013298375.1 Ignavibacteria bacterium
ACGTCAAGTGGGACAGCACCTGCGGCTTGGATAGCGTCCACAACAAAGATTACGCCATGCCGCTTGCATATCGCGCCGACAGCCGCCAAATCAGGGCGATAGCCGCTCAGAAACTGCACCGCGCTCAGGGAAACAATTTTAATGCGCCCGCCAGAACGTTGAATTGCTGTTTCAACCATTTCCGGCGTTACTTCCCCATCATGAGTCGGCATGATTTCAACATCCACACCGTGCCGTTTCATGTTTAGATAGGGATAAACATTCGAGGGAAACTCTTGGTCGTTGAGCAAAATACGGTCGCCCGTCTGCCACGAAAGCCCCGCAGGGATGATATTGAGTGCATCGGAAGTGTTCATCACAAAAGCAATGCGCTCTGGCGACTCTGCATTAACCAGCCGTGCAACAAGGCTTCGACTCTCACGTGCCAGCTCAATATCTCGAAAAAACGTGTTAATATCACCTTCGGAACGATTTGCCAAATGCTCGTCAATCGCCTCGCGCACGCGCACAGAAACGGGTCCGATGGAGGCGTGGTCAATATAGATTTTCCCTTGTGCCGTGTGAGGGAAGAGTGTGCGGAGTGCATCGGAGCCGCAAGTGATTATGGTTTCTGGTGTTGCTGATAGAGGCATGAAGTTTTTTGGTCGTTATCGAATATGTTTGCATAAAGATTGTAGCTGCTCAGGGTATATCTCCGTCTGGCAAAGAACCAAGAACCCGCCGGACGGCGAAGAAGCCGCCCGACGGGGAAACCGCTCCTTCTTTTACGTCAAAATGCCCCACGAAATATGCCATCCGGCGGCTTCCTCGCCGTCGGGTGGCTTCGCCTCCGGTACATCACCGTACCTGCGCAATTTCTTTTCCGACACTGGTAGAATCAGATTTTTGCGGCTGTTTTTCTTTTTCTCGGTCGAGTTTTTGGAGTGCGAAATAGCGTTGCATGATTTTCTGTGCAATCGGCGCAGCAATAGTTCCACCCGTTGCACCGGCATTCTCAATCATCACGCAAACCGCAATTTGTGGGTTTTCGCGGGGAGCAAAGCAGATGAACCATGCGTGGTCTTTATTTTGAGAGTTTTGTGCTGTGCCTGTTTTTCCGCAAATTACCACACCGTCAATTGCCGAACTGGATGCCGTTCCGCCACGTCCTACTACTGCTTCCATGCCATCATGAATAATATCGAAATATTCTGTTTTAATTGGTAATTGGTTCGAGGCAAATCCAAGTTTCTGCTCGGTGTTGTTCCGTTTGTCGATGAGCGAGCGCACGATGTGGGGCTGATTCCACAAGCCTTTATTTGCCAGCGTTGCCGCATAACCCGCCATCTGAAGCGGCGTAACGCCTACCTCGCCTTGACCAA
Source organism: Ignavibacteria bacterium (assembly GCA_013298375.1). Classification (GTDB taxonomy): domain Bacteria; phylum Bacteroidota; class Ignavibacteria; order Kapaibacteriales; family UBA4661; genus PH2015. The sequence continues at coordinate 1,362 of JAAFHM010000047.1, forward strand.
TGCCCCAGTTGACTAGTGCGCCTTCGCCCCAGCCATTTTTCCCATACCGACGGTTCATGTATTGCGCCGACGGGAGTATCCCCGTGCCTTCGTCAATCACATCCGCGCTTGTTCGTGCGCCGAAACCAAACATTTTTCCATACTGCTCAAAACGCTTCACACCAAGTTTTAAACCAAGCTGGTAGAAATACGAATTGCACGAAACCTGTATGGCGCGGCGAACACTGATAGCACCATGCGTACCACCGTGACATTTGAACGAGCGATTGCCGTAATGAAAAATGCCACTGCACGTGAAGGTCGAGTTTTCATCAATAATCCCCTCTTGCAAGCCTGCAAGTGCCATGAGCATTTTCCACGTCGAGCCGGGTGGATACGCAGTTTGCGTAGCGCGGTTGAACATCGGTGTTTCGGGGTCGTTGGCGATGGAGTCGTAAATGGCTTTGGGAGTGCGCCCGCTAAATTTGCGCAAGTCATAATCGGGTTTGCTGACGAGGGAAAGAATTTCGCCGGATTTTGGTTCAATCGCCACTGCCGCACCGCGTCTGTCAATGAGGGAATCAATATAGTCCTGCAAACGAGCATCTATGCCGAGTTTGAGATTGAATCCGTCTTCGGGTTCAATGTCATTTTTACCATTGTTGAAACTGGAGACGCGCTGCCCAAGAACATTAACGGCAGCAAATTCGATACCTTTGCGCCCACGCATAAAATTCTCGTAGCCCGCTTCTATACCCGCAGAGCCGATAACATCGCCCGGACGGTAATAATCGCCGAATTGTGTGAGTTGTTGTTCGGCAATTTCTTTGGTATAGCCAAAAAGATGAGGCGAATCGCCCTTGAAATCATAGACGCGCTTCGATTCGGACAGCACGGCGATTCCAGGCAATTCATTCCGATTTTCTTCGACGGCAGCAATAATTTTTGCATCGGCATCGCGGAAAATTTTCACCGGAATCGTTGGTGATGTTTTGCGATAGCGCTCTATTTTCGTGCGAAGCTCGTCCTCGTCCATACCTAAAATCGTGGAAAGAAAGGGCAGTGTGCGCACGTCAAATTCCGCCGGAGTGACCGTAATGGCTTGCGACGGGGTGTTGTGGACAATAAGCGTCCCGGTGCGGTCGTAAATTGCGCCGCGCACAGGTTCTTTGACAATCTGCTTAATGGCTTGCATTTCCGATTTTGAGCGATATTCCTCGCCTTCGATAATTTGCAGTTGCACCAAACGACCAATATAGATGCCGGAGATGAGCAAGATTACGCCAGAGAGCATCCACCGCCGTTTGGATGTGCCAAATTCGCTGAGACTATTGAGGGTTTCCATGAAAAATTGCAAGAGTATGTCGAAAAATAATACGCTAGAATTCAACCCTAAAGTTACAACCTTCGGCACTTCTGACCATACAATTTTTTGACCGAAACTTGGCTTGCGCTCAATAATCCCGTATCTTGCGCGTTCTACACAAAAAACGATCTTCCATTCTCACGAATAGTACCCACCATGACCAAAACTATGCCTATCCGCAATGGCGCATTGCATCTTGCGCCATCCATGGAAGAAGTACAAATACGCCTCAAAGAGGACTTTGCTGCCGTGCGCATTGCCACGATAGAACTCTGCCAGCCGCTTGCCATTGAGGATTATGTTATCCAGACCGCGCCGTTTATGAGTCCTCCGCGTTGGCACTTGGGTCATACATCGTGGTTTTTTGAGATGCTGCTTCAGCGCTTTATGCCGGAGTACAAGATTCATTCGGATGCGTTTTTGTACTATTTCAATTCGTATTATGAAGGTTTTGGCGCACGGATAAACCGCCAAAAGCGTGGTGCAGTCTCGCGTCCGACCGTACACGAGACCTTGATGTATCGAACCCGTATTGATGGGCATTGCAAAATTTTACTGGAACGCCTACCGACCTTGCCCGAAGCCCGCGAAGCAGCTCGATTGCTGCGTTTGGGACTTGAACACGAAATGCAACACCAAGAACTGCTTGTCTATGACATCAAGCATCTTCTCGCCGATGAATACAAACCGCTCACCGTTCAAGAAATGCCGCGCCCAGCAGTGCAGGTGCAAGGCGACGTTGAATTTGCGGGTGGTCTCTTTGAACTGGGCGCAAATGCCGATGAACACGAGTTTGTCTGGGACAACGAAGCACCACGCCACAAGGTGTATGTCAACGATTATGCACTAGACAAACGCCTCGTGACCAATGCCGAATACCTTGAATTTATACACGATGGCGGCTACACGAACTACCGTTGGTGGCTTTCTGCTGCCTGGGATTGGGTGAAGGCGGAATCCGTCCAAGCGCCGATGTATTGGGAGCAGCAGGGCGACGGCATAGAATCGGCGTGGTATATTCGGGATTATCGTGGGCTGCGTCGCGCTGAAAACAATGAACCTGTGCAGCATATTAGCTTCTACGAGGCAGCAGCCTTCGCAAAGTGGCGTGGGAAGAGGCTTCCGACCGAAGCAGAGTGGGAACGCGCTTGCACACTGGATGCAAACGGCAGCAAACAAGCATTTCCTTGGGGAAATGGCACATTGGACGCACAGCACGGCAATTTTATGGAAAATAGCCTTTGGACGGCATCGGAGGCGGGTTCATATCCTGACGGCACGACGGCAAGCGGCATCTGGCAAATGACGGGCGACCTCTGGGAATGGACAACCAGCGATTATGCGCCATTTCCGGGCTTTACGCCGCAGTTTGACGAATACAACGACAAATGGTTTATCAATCAAAAAGTGCTGCGGGGCGGCTCATTTGCGACACCACGCGCCAGTATGCGCTCGACGTATCGTAATTTTTTCCACCCGAACGAGCGATGGATGTCATCCGGTTTTCGTTGTGCGCGGACGCTGTAAAAGCAGCATTCGAGAATACTGGGGGCTAAAAACCTTGAGCGTCGCGGTAAGAAATGACTTGTTGTTGAGTGTAAAAATACTGCTCTGATGAACGGTCATGTCCTAAAAGAGTTGTTTTGCCAAATGGTATCATTCAATATGCCGACGTAAACCGCTTTAATCCTACAGAACAACCCTTTTAGGACGTGACCCGCACATCCAACATCAATCATTATCACGCAACTTCGCCAACAAGCGTAGAATCTCGATATAGAGCCAAACCAGCGTCACCATAAGCCCGAAAGCACCGTACCATTCCATGTACTTCGGAGCGCCTTCGTCGGCGGCGGCTTCGATAAAATCGAAGTCCATGAGGAGATTCGCTGCTGCAATGCCCACAACAACGACGCTAAAGCCAATACCAATCAAACCACCTTGGAAAAATGGCAGTTGATATCCGCTAAAAATTCTCAGTAAAAATCCCACCAAATACACCAGCCCCAAGCCCATCATGGCGACAATTAAGCCGGAACGAAAGGTCTCGGTAACACGAATTAAGCGTGTTTTGTAAGCAAAAAGAAGCGCGATAAAGACACCAAAGGTCAAACCCGCTGCCTGTACCGCAATACCCGGATAGCGCATTTCTAATAATGCAGACAAACCGCCAATAAATAAGCCTTCCAACACCGCATAGATTGGCGCTGTCACACCTGACCACTCTGGTTTGAAGGTGGTGACAAGAGCAGCGATAAAGCCGCCGATTGCGCCCAGCGCTATCCAGCCGCCCGCACCGTAGATTTCTCCACCACTCGTGATTCCGACGCGACTCCACGTAAAAAGGGCTCCGACAAGGCAGAGAACGAGAAGCAAGCCGACTTTATTTGCCGTACCTTCAATCGTCATACGCTCGCCTACGCCGTCCCATGCCACTTCCGAAAAGCGTCGCTCGGAAAGCGCAGGATTACTGGTTTTGTAGGGAACTTTATAGCGAGGTGCTTGTCGGTAATTGTTGTTGGTTGATTTTCCAAAAGAACTCATGGGGACACACTCCTAAAAAGTGAATGAATAGTGAAAAATGGTGAGAGTAACGCGAACAGATACGTTTGCTGCATTGTCGTTCTTTCCGAACAAAATTAACGCTTTTCTATCCAATCCGCAATATCCATAATAACGGCTGTGTCAACATTGCCTTTGCGGTCATAATCGCGTGCCGTGCCATTGCCTTCTGCAAAAAAGTGAAAGAGATTCGGGTAAGATCTCCATTCTACGCCAGATTTTCCTGCAAGTTTCGTTTTCCAGGCAAGCCCGTTTGCTGTGAAATCAATGTCGTGGTCTTGTTCGGCGTAGAGAAAAAGCATCGGCAGTGCGAGTTTCGTAATCGCCTCAACGTGGTTATAGGAACGAAGGTCTATCCAATAGCTTGCCGGAATACCGTAGGGAAGATCGTAAATACTGGTTTTTAGGCTGAGTTTGCTGCTTTCCACTGTCTCAATACGCCGCTTGATACTGGCTTGCTGCTTGACTTCTTCGACAGTGAGTCCGTCGCGGGCGGAAAAATGCTCAAAACGCGGCATCATCAACTCATGAAGTTTCACATAATTCAACGCCATCATCACTGCCCCGGCAGGGCGCATAGAAACTGGGCTTGCCATCGAATCTTGACGAAAAATACGGGGTAGAACCATTGCGGCAAGCGACGGCGCAACTATAAAAATCTTGCTCGTGTCAATCGGGAATTTTCGCGCCAACGCCCGCACTTCCTGTATTGCCGAAACCGCATCAGCAATGGTTTCTTCATTCACGGTGTAACTATTCATTTCCTCCGGTTTAAGCTGGTAAAGCCGTGTGCGCTTGTCATAACGCAGCGTTGCAATGCCGCGCTTGCCCAAGCCAAATGCCAAATCTTTATTCGGTTTGTAGCCATTATACGTTAAATCGCGGTCGTGAGGACCTTGGTCGTGGAGCAGAATAGCGATAGGAACACGCTTCTCCCCCGTGCTTTTCGGCAAAGCCAGCGTACCGGGCATCGTGAATGCGCCTGTTTTTACGCTTATTTCTCGCTCTTCGATGCTTTCTGCGCTGGCGTAGCGTGGCAAATCATACTTGGGTTTACCTTGATTATATCCTAAACCGATAATCTTGTGCTGGTCATTAAAGTTGAATTTGACAAGCAGTGATAAATTTTCAAAACTTGCTTCTACCGTTACAACATCGCCCACAGCCAAGCGTTCCGCCGAAATTTCTTGTATAACACGAAATTTGCCAGCAATATTCATTGCCCGTATCCACATCTGTTCCAGTTGTGCTTCCCGCACGGATACAACACTGGTGTCCAGATATTTCATCACGGTTGCGTACTGCTCCAAGCGCAAAAGCGTAAAAAGCAATTTTGCCCGCTCCTGATGCTGCTCTTTTGGGATTGTCGCAAGCCGCGCTATATCTGCTTTTGCCAACATTGCGAGTGAATCTTTTCGCGTAATCTCTTGTGGTGTTGGTGGCGGCGTTTCTGGTGCAGAGATTGATTGCGGTGTGGTGCTTGATTTTACGGGCGCGGTACGGCTTTTTTGCGGTGCTTTTTGAGCAAAGTATTCTACTGTGCCGCAAAGAAGAACAACAATCGTACACGCTAAAAAGCGCATCACGACAGGCATAAACTGGTTTTTGAGCATGAAAAGATTCAAGGGTGAAATTGGAAATAAGAGCAGCGTTGAGCGTTGAGTGTTAAGTTTTGAGTGTTAAGTTTTGAGTGAAAAGAAGTTTTGTCTTTTTTTTCAATGGCTTACGGCTGTTTTGCTTTGGCATTCAGCGCCCATAATTAGAAACTGACGTTTGGCTAAGTCTTTATCCAACAAATAACTCTACCCCAAAAAACTCAACACTTAACACTCAAAACTCACTATCCTCACTTCTTTGCCGCGATTGCTACACCGACTTCAGTGAGTTGTTTATCCGAGACCTCCGACGGACAGTTGTCCATCAGCGAAAGCCCGCTTGCGGTCTTGGGGAATGCAATAACGTCCCGGATATTCGTCGTTCCGGCAAGCAGCATCGTCAGGCGGTCAACGCCAAGTGCAATGCCACCATGCGGCGGAGCGCCGTATTTGAGAGCATCCAGCAAAAAGCCGAATTTTGCTTGCGCTTCCTCGCGGTCTATACCCAGAAGCTCGAACATACGCTGTTGGACGGGGTTTTGGTGAATACGAATGCTTCCACCACCAGCTTCGTAGCCGTTGATGACAAGATCGTGTGCCACAGCCCTTGCGGCTTCCGGCTTGGTGTCCAAAAGTGGAATATCTTCGTGCATCGGCGACGTAAAAGGGTGATGCCGTGCGATGTAGCGATTATCTTCTTCCGAATACTCCAGAAGTGGAAAATCCAGTACCCAGTGGAAGGAGTAAATATTTTTTACAGCATCCAAAATTCCTTGACGACGGGCAACTTCGGTGCGCAAAGCGCCCAAAATCGTGTAGGTACGCTCGAAATCTCCAACGCCAAAAAGCAGCAAATCGCCCTCCACCGCACCCGATGTTTCCTTGATGGCTGCAATTTCTGCTTCACTAAAAAACTTTGCGATAGGCGAATTTACGCCCTCTGCGGTGAACTTCATCCACGCCAAGCCTTTTGCGCCATACTTTTTCGCAAACTCGGTCAATTCATCCAGCGTTTTGCGGGAATATTCGGCACACCCTTCCGCCCGAAGACAAGCAACGATGCCGCCTGTCTTGATTGCGTCGGTGAAAACGCCAAAGCCGCCATTACTGACAATCTCGGTCACGGTGGCAATGTGCATACCGAAGCGTAAATCGGGTTTATCGCTGCCGTAGCGCGTCAAAGCCTCATGGAAGCTCATTCGGCGGAATGGTGTGGGAACATCAATATTCACAATTTCTTTCCAAAGCCGCGCAATCAAGCCTTCGATAAGGGCAATGACATCGTTTTGGTCAACAAAGGACATTTCCACGTCAATCTGCGTAAATTCCGGTTGGCGGTCGGCGCGTAAATCCTCGTCGCGAAAGCATTTTACGATTTGGACATAACGGTCAAAACCCGAAACCATGAGCAATTGCTTAAATAGCTGTGGCGATTGCGGAAGCGCATAAAACTTACCTTTATGCTGACGACTGGGAACAAGGAAATCTCGCGCTCCTTCGGGTGTGGATTTGGTCAGTGTTGGTGTTTCCACTTCAAGAAAATGATGTTCGGCAAAGTATTCGTGTGTGATGCGATACAAATGGTTGCGCACGATAAAATTGCGTTGCAAATCAGCACGACGCAAATCCAAGTAGCGATAGGTCAATCGCAAGTCTTCGCCAGCTTCTGAGCCTTCGACAATCTCGAAAGGCGGCAATTCTGCGCGGTTGATGATTTGAATATCACTTGCCAAAATCTCAATATCGCCCGTCGGCATATTCGGGTTGACGCTTTCGCGTTGGCGCACGGTGCCTTTGACGGCAAGCACGTACTCAGCGCCCAGTTCCCGCGCCGTTGCCGTCACGCGCTCGTCTGATTCGGGTATGACGACGACTTGCGTCAGACCATAACGGTCGCGTACGTCCATAAAAAGTAAACCGCCCAGATCGCGCACTCGCGCCACCCAACCGTTCAACACTACTTCCTGCCCGATATGCGCCGGGCGCAGCGAACCGCAATCAACGGTGCGTTTCCAAAAACTCATGGTAAAACCTTCGGTTGTGAAAGGAAAATCAACTTGTCGTTTTTATGCAAGACTACGAATGTACGGAAAAAAGCAAAAAAAACGTGGCTTTCTTGTCGAAATTGGTGAAATATACTGCAAAAGGATAGGAATTGCCTAATTCTAGGAAGGATGGTAGCTTGCGGCACTGCTTCGGAATATCATGTATTGCTCTGCACGACTCTATGACAAACAAAACAGGTGCTAAAATTTTCGTATATTTCCGCTGTTCGTAATCATCATGAATTTACCCCCAAGCCTCTATCTCGTCTGCACTGGGCTTTTCCCGCAATCTCCCCAATACACTGACCCTCATGCACCCCGTTTTACGACAATATCTCACGCATTTTTCGGCTCTCAACGAGGAAGAAATTCGTGAAATAGCAGAGAACATCCCTATTCAGGATTTCAAAAAAGGGGCGATTTTGCTTAAGGAAGGTGAGATTGCTGATAAATGTTACTTCGTCTTAAAGGGCTGTGTGCGGCAGTATCATTGTGTTGATGACGAAGAAAAGACTACTGCTTTTTTCACCGAGAAGCAAGCAGTGGTCTCGTTTGCGAGTTATTCTCAGCGAATGCCCAGCAAGCACTATTGGTCATGCGTTGAGGACTCCACACTGATTATTGGCTCACTCGACCATGAGCAGGAAATGTACCGCAAATTCCCCAAACTTGCCGCCATTACTCGTGCTTTGGTGGAGCAGGATTTTGGAAAAACGCAGGAAGACTTTGCTACATTTATCACTTCTTCCCCCGAAGAACGTTATTTGAACCTTCTGGAAAGCCGCCCCGAACTTCTCCACCGTGCGCCGCAACATCAGATTGCAAGCTATCTTGGCGTTACCCCCGAATCACTCAGTAGAATTAGAAAACGGCTTATCGTCAAGAAATAGCCAACCTTCGTACAGCACAGGCTTACCCCGCATTGCCACTTGTTTTTCCGCCTTTTGCCCAGAGCCACACAGCAAATGCCAATTCTCCAATAGCCATTGGTACGCTGGTTATCATTTCTACCGTTGGTTTGTAGGTATCGTAGTTTGGAAGCAGCACATTGGCTGCGCTCGTTAGAATCTGGAACACCGCCGCCACAAGCAAGAGTACGCCAAGAAATTGCGGAATAACGCCCTGAGAGCGCATAACGGCGTACCCCAGCACAAGCAAATGAACGCCAAAAACCACCAATCCCAACGACCACATTCCACTAAAAGCATTCAAGAAAAGCAGTATCTGTGCGTTTCGAGTGCTTGCATCAAGCACATTGAGATAATCCGCGCCACTCAACAGCGCCAACACAACAACAAAATTCAGCAGCGCTATTCCAAGAAGCGCCGCATAAACCAGACGCAGCCATGCTACAAGCCGCGAAAGGCTTTTATTGATGGGGTTGAGGAAAATATACAGCGCCCAAGCCACGACGATATCCAACAAAAGAATCATTAACCAGCCCAGAACACCCGCACGGAAGAGCGTTTCAGAGTTTTTGATGTTTTGTGCAGTAACGCTGGCATTGCCCGAAACAACAAGGCTCGTAAAGACGAAACCGTAAGCAAAACCTGCAACAAGTGCCATGAGAATAAGAGCTATGCCCGCTATCATCGCCGCTTGGCGTTGGGTTATACTCTCGTGAAATGAAGATACGTTGGTGGTCATATATTAGGGGCGATAAGAAATTGCATGGAATGAATTACTCATGCAATATAGATTTTTCCCAGCATTCTATTCATTGACGAAAGATAAGAAATGGAGCGGTGCGGGAGAAAAACTTCGGTGCGTAAGGTAGCAAATCCAAGAGATGAGAATGATGGAACTCAGGCAGGCTGTGTGGTGGTGTTGGATAGTTATAACAGTGCCGAAAGCAGCGACAATCCTTCTTCCCAATCGCCCAGCCCCGAAGCCGAATTTATATGCCCCTTTGCGCCGATATTGACAAAACGGCTTCCCCACGCTTCTGCATATCTTTGAGCTTGCTCTAGCGAAATATACTCATCATTCTCCGAAGCAACTACCATGCTCGGAAAGGGCAATCGCGCAAGCGGCACGGGCGCAAATCCCGTTGGACCTGCCGGGTACGCCGCGCCAAGCGGGTCGGAAGGTGCTACCAACAATGCAGATTTGATGCGGTGCTTGGTGGTTTGTGCTAAATGCGCCACCGCCGCACACGAGGAACTATGCGCTATGAGAACGGCAGTGCCGTCCGGGATTGTCGCCAATGTCTCGTCTATGCGGCGCACCCAATCGGCACACGCAGGCGTATCCCAATCATTTTGCAGAATACGCTGCCATGAGGGATAAAGCGCTTCCCAGCGTGTTTGCCAGTGCTGCTCGCCGGAATTACCAAGACCCGGGAGAATGAAAATGTTGTTCATAAAATGGGAGGAGTTTATTGAATTTGTAAGAAAAAGTGCTGTTTATACGTCTCCGAAATAGGAATTACCACGTTTCCAATGCTTCTCAGTGTTATGCGGCTTCCCACAACTCCAACCTTCGCAAACATTCCGCACGAGGCAAACGCCGACCGCTTTGCATCAAATGGCGTAGCTTTTTTGCGGCTTCTGTGGCAGTAAGTCTTTGCGTAACGAGAAGTTCATCGAAAATCCAGAGCATACCATGAACGCGAATGCCTTCATTTTCTGCAACGCGCCGTAGTGCTTGGTCTCCCGTTAGAAGAATCGCACCAAGTCGCTTGGCGCAGACGCAGATAGAACAGTCCGCAAACGAAAGCGCACCATGTTTACCGAAAAGTGCTGCAATTCGCTCTATTTCTTGGCTATCCTCTTCTTCCACGCGCAGATTTCCCTTTGCGATATGCTCATGGAGCATTTTGCGTTGATGTGCATAGAGTTCTTCGAGAATAAAAGGCGTGGTCTGCATTCGATAAGGTAGGAGCAGAGCGGCTTGGAGTATATCAATAGTGATAAGGTCAATCAAAATACTGGCATCGTGGAGGGCAACGGTCATAGTGGCATCGTTGGGGATGAATTGGTGTTATTTCCACCGCATTTCATCGGTAAATTCCGCCACTGGTTGATTTGCCAAACTTGCTGCTTTGCTTTCCGAAATAATCCCTTCCGCCGCCGCCCTGAAAAGAAGTTGCTTGAATCGTGTTGGCGTTTCCATGCCTTGATACACGTCGCCGCCCGGATCTATGCGCTTGCCGCCCACTTGTGCATTGACAAAATCCCAAAATGCCCTATGCGAACCCGCGCCAATAATACCAAGTTTGAACAACCGCATTTCGATTGCCTGCACGGAAATACCGTAATATTTTTTCAAATGCACAAGTTCGCCAAGTGTGATGCGGGAACGCTTCTCACCAAGTTCTCGCGTCAAAACCCGCTTAGGAAGAAGCACCGCAGCCGCAAAGTCGTGGCAAGCCCTCTCCTCATCGCGCTCGGACATTGTTTCGGGGAATGTGAGTAACAAATGCGCTGCTTCGTGTAGTGCGGTTAAGCGCTTGCGGACAATATCGGCATTGGTATTCAGCACAATAACGGGCTGCCCGCCGGGTTCGGAACGCCCCGACATCCCGACAAACTCTTTGACTGTCGTGTAGTCATAGACGTAGAATGATTGCTCTTCAAGGAGTTCCACGACGCTGCGAATGGGATGGTCACCTAAGCTCAGTTGTTCGCGGAAATCCTCTGCCGCCCGCTCAATATCGTCATTGTTGGCAATATGAGGACTCGTCAAAACCAGTGTGCCGCCGTGCGTATTTGCCTCAATGCCCATGAGCGCTTCCAACTCGTGGTACCGCTCCAAAAAGCCCCGTGTCTGCTCTTGAATCTGCTTGATTTCCTTTTGGGAAAGTCCCTCTTCCTTGCGGAACTTCATGTCCTGAAGGCTCACCGTCTGAGGGCGGAAGAAATAATCGGGCTTCACGTTGAGTGCGCGGGCGAGTGCGATGAGGGTGGCGCTGGTGGGTGATACTTTGCCTTGCTCATAGTAACTAAGCGTCTGCTTGCTGACATTTATTTGTTCAGCAAGTTCTTGCAAAGTTAGTCCTGCTATTTTACGAGCAGAACGCAAGCGAGTATTGAAATGTTGAACCATAAAGCGAAATTACAATAAATATTTGACTTTTTCTATATTTTTTGTATTTTGTCCAATAAAGCCTAAAATTATTTTTGAAAGGACAAAATGTCAAAATCAACAGTACAAATCAAGCTGCCATCAAGCATCGGCGGCTTAAATATCCCAGCGAGTGCAGCAAATACTCCTCAGATTCGGGCTTTAATGCAGAAAGCGGCAGAGGGTATTGATAAGGAGTTTTTGCAAAATTCGACGGAAAGACCGATAGTTATAGGCTCGATGAATAATCAAGCTGCTTTGAAAATTGAGGTTCGTAACGCTAGCCCAATACTCAAACAGCAGATGGAAGCAAAATTAAATTTGCAGCAAAAATAACAGAGAGGTAAAAAATGGCAACACAAAAAGATCGCCAAAAAGATCATGCTTGGGATAACGCACAAACAATACGTGGAAAAAATCCAGACCTTTATCGTAAGGATGTAGAGGGGAATACTCTCTACAAGCATTCATACGGAAAAAACACGGAAATGGGCTGGCATATTGACCATAAAAAACCTTTAGCAAAAGGTGGTAGCGAACATCTGCGAAATATCCAAGCATTGCAATCTACGGCAAATATCCGAAAGAGCGATAAATATCCACACAAGTAAGAGTCATTGCCAGCATGAAGAGGTAGAGTGTAAAATAACTTTAGGCTTCTTACTCTACCTTTTCAATATTTCTGGCATTTGTCTTTGAACTCATAAATTCAAAAATATCAACAATTAAGAGGTTATTATCATGGAGAGTTTTTTAGATGCTGTTCTCATTACTGGCGGGTTGTTTGGAGTATTCTCGTTAGTAAACTGGGTAAAGGAATATAGATCCAAAACGCAATTAATCAAAAATATCAATGGGTTAATTGAAGAAATAGATACTAAATATGAGGTCGCTGTTATTAACGCATATGACGCAAAAAAAAATCGAGATACTATGGACAAATTCAATTTATGTAAGGGCTTGGGGCTAATAGTTCAGCCTGTGAAAGATGAACTTATTTCGCTAACAAAAACATTACGCAATATGGGCGTTAGAACTATTACGTTTCACTATAAGTCTAAATTTTTTGGAAATGTGGTTGGCTTGATTAATGAATCGTTAAGCGACAGTTATCTAAACGAACATTCGCTGGAGTCGGGAATGCAAAATAGATTTGAAACGGCAATTAAAAGTGATGTAGAAAATCGCTTCCCTTCATAGTGAAGGCATATTTGGATACTTCGAGAAGTATAGAATTTTCTCACGAAATCCTCTCAAAAAACGCCTCCTTATACGTCTCCGAAATAGGAATTACAACGCTTCTGGCGTTTTTTAGCGTAATACGGTCGCGCTCAATCGCCTCAATCTTCTCCAGTGCCACCATGTAGGATTTATGAACCCTACAAGCCACATTGGGCGGAATTTCCTTCTCCAACTCACCAAAGGTCTGAAGCGTCATTATCGTCTTGCCCACGAGGTGAATTTTTCGGTAATCCCGCATCCCTTCAATGTAGAGCAGTTCGCTGAAAAGAACCTTTTCCAAACGATGCTCGGTTTTGACGAACATGAAGGTTTTTTGCGCCGGTGCTTTCGCTTGAAAGCCTAATTGAATCTTGCTTTGCACACTGTTTTGCACTTTGTCAACGGCTTGCACAAAACGCTCAAACGTGAAAGGCTTCAAAAGGTAATCCGCCACGTTCAGATCGTAGCCTTTGAGCGCGTATTCGGGATAGGCGGTGGTGATGATAACACGGCTTGAAACCCGGGTTGTTTCCAAAAGTTGAATGCCGGAAAACTCACCAAGATTGATGTCTAAAAACAGCACATCCACACTCTGAGCATTGTTCTGCGCATTCAGCAATGGCAATGCTTCCAGCGCATTGTCGAAGGTTGCCAACAGGTTCAGCATCGGGAGTTTGCGCACATAGCCCGCCGTGCGTTCCAATGCTAGGGGTTCATCTTCAATGATGATACAGTTCATGGTTTTTCCAGCCTTAGGTGAACATGATAACGTTCCTGCTCGGTGGTTATTTCCAAGCGATGTGTTTCGGGATAAAGAAGCTGCAAACGGCGCTCTATCAAGATCTTTCCCAAGCCACCGTGCGTTGTGTGATTTGCCTGTACATTGCTGGTGAGGTTTGTACATTCAAACTCCAAGACGTGCATTTCTATTTGAAAGCGAATCGTGATGGCAGCACCGTGTCTTGTGTGCGGAGCAAACTTAAACGCATTTTCGATAAACGGCAAAAAGAGCATCGGTGCAAGATTCCATGCGCCCGTGTCGCCCAAAACCTCAAAGCGCACAAAGTCAGGGTTTGACGTGCGGATTTTCTGCAAATCAAGGTATTTCTCAATATACGCAATCTCGGTGGAAAGCGGCATGAATGCTCCTTTGGTCTCGTAGAGCATAAAGCGCATAATGGCAGAAAGTTTTTGCAAATACTCCGAAGCCCTCACGGAATCTCGCTCGATGAGAACGTCAATATTGTTGAGCGTATTGAAAAGAAAGTGCGGGTCGAGTTGGGATTTAATAAGATCAAGTTCCATTTTCAAATTCTGCTCCTGCAAGTCAGCTTTTATGCGGGCTTCCTCGAACCATTGGACAAATCCTTTCAATATCAAGCCCAATACGCCGTGAATGAGCGCCAGAAACATCGGCAGTACCATTTGTTCGATAACTCCACGGAGTGTTTGTACAGTGATAACATACTGACCAAAAAAGACCGCAAGCAGCGCGGATGTTATCATCGCCGACAAAACCACGACACCAAGCCCCACAGCACCCAAAAGCAGCATTTTTTTTCGTGCTAAAAATCGTGGCATCAGCACCAAGTACGCCGTATAGAACGCAATGGCAGCAGGAACAATCGTCATCACGGAAAAGAGTTGAATGAACCAGACGTGCTGTTCTTGAAAGCCCTTTTGACGAAGTTGCAACTGCATAAAGACAAGCAGCAGAATTACTGCCAGAAGCAGGATATAACAGAGCCAATAGGCAATATGCAAAGCGATGATGAAGTGTTTTTTCACGATTAGCCTTTTTCATTTTACCAAATATATGCCG
>JAAFHM010000215.1 GCA_013298375.1 Ignavibacteria bacterium
GCGGGCATAGTTATTATCAGGGTTTGCTTTGATAGCATCTTCCGCAACGGTGATGGATTTATCGCAAGCGGCGATAAATTTTTTGTAATCCGGTTCGCTGTAATCAAAAAGATAGCGCCAAAGAAAAATTTGTGAGCGAAAAAAATAGCCCGTTGGGTCAGCAGGATATTTTGCAATAAGGTCATCGTAGATGGTCATAGCGAGGTCGTAGCGCATCGCATAAAACGCATCAATGCCAGCCAAAATGCGCTCTTTGAAGTAGGGGTCGTACTCCTGAACGCCCGCAAGCCCGATAATAGGCGGCAATTCGGGATGTTCGAGATAAGCGAGCATGGGGTTTTCGGCAAAATGTTCCTCCGATGATAAAGGAAGTCTCTGATAGCTCTGGGCGCTTGGAATAGCGGTCATCGTGGTGATAAGGCTTACAAGAAGCAGGAAACAGGCGCGGGTGGCGGAAAATCTCATAAATACGAAGAAAAAAACGAGAAAGTGGAATATATTCCCGTCAGACGTTGCTTGAGGGGAACAAGGTTTGACAAGTGTTTGAATAAAGCACTGCAAACTTAGCGAAAAAAAATGGTTCGGAGAAACCCCGTTTTGCACACGCAGCAAGCATTTTAGGGTAAATGCTGTTGCGCCCGCAAATGCCCGAATGTTTTCGTCCGATACTGGAACACGTATCAGAACTTGTACGCAAAGGATGACTAGAAAATACTACCGCTCCCTCGGATTATTCGGCGGATGATTTGGTAAGGCTTTGAAATACGAGACTTTGTTGGTGTGTATTTTTTGAAGAATAGATAGCCCGCAGAATCTACGAAATTTCATCTTTGCCCCTCTATAATTCCCGCTTCTGCTCGTCTTTAATGAGCATCTCAATGCTCACACCTGTTTGCGCTTGTTTGGCAATGACTACGTAATAGAAGAATGTATTTTCTCGGTAAAATCGCAGGGAAAGCGAGAGCATGACATTGGGGCTTTTTTCATTGAGAACGCCCATGTATATTTTCGACAATGCAGTCTTAAGGGCAGCACCTCCGCCTTCATCAAAAACATCGGCAAGTGATATTGCGACGCTTTTCGTCATTGTCAGCGTCAAATTACGACTTTGCAGTAGTTTATACACTTCAACAATCCTGCACATCAGATCTTCACTCATCATCTTTTATACCTGCTCTACGTTTAAATTCATATAATTCTGAGGCAGAAATAATCTTTGCCTCGCCGACTTCCGCAGTATTATACATTGTGCGAAACTCTTCATCGCCGGAGTTTTGGATCCACTCTTCCACACCGCTCCACCGCTCCAATAAACTTGGTTCACTTTGGATGGAACTCGTTGACTGTTGCGGGATTGGATTAATGATTTGTTGTGGCATTTTCAAACTGGATAAAATTGATGATATTAACTATTTTATAGCGAAAGGCAACCTCAGCTTCCCAGATTTACTCGGTGTCTGAGTATACTTCTGTCCTTGCGAAACAAAGCTCATAGACTGAGAATAGGTATCCTGTGCAGTAAGTATCTGCCCAGTTTGACCTGCTTGCGCCCAATTCCATGCATGGTCAATTAACTTCTGTGTATATAGACCTCCATTGGCATTATCGCCTGAAGATTGGTTCATACTACACGAGTACAAGGCGGTACAGTCAGATTCTTGCTTTCTCAGATACTCGGCAAACATTTGCCTTCCTTGGTCTTTTGTTAAAGGCATTTGAGATTCAACAAGAAATCTATCTCCCAATAACGGAGGGCGACTATCTACAAGCGTACGACAACAATCAAAAATGTATAGAGATTTAGAGGTTAATTGCGAAATACGAGAATGTATTTGAGAAATAGGCAGAAGAGCGTAGGAGTTCTGCTTGCTCCCGTTGCCAACACAAATTTGAAGATCCCTTGTACTAGAATTAGTTTGACCATGCCCAGAAAAATAAAATATAATATAATCAAATCTCTCCCGACGCTGAATATAGGTATCAAGCGTTGTAAGTAAAGGTTTTTCAGCAACATTACTAGTATGAACTATCTCTTCTTGCCTAAAAGCACCTCCGTAAGGCGAAGTTAAAAAATAGAACATATTCTCTACATCGGAGGTTGTTCCCATTAAATTACCTCCAGGGTTGCTTAATAGAAAAGCTAAAGGTTTGTAAGCTATTTGCTTGGAAGGAGCATTGTAGAAAGCCATAGATAATAAAATTTGATTCAGACTAAATTACTTGATTTTTTTAATGTATGGGCTTTTGAATCCAAGCCTTTTGTAAAATACACAAGAGTTGCTCTAACTCCAAACGCTATCAACCGCTAACGATTTAGAGTAGATTACCACTTCACCGAAAATTCCTCTGCATTCAACCCAAAAATCAAAGCCTTCGCCTGTGTGCGCCCTGCGCCACTTCCCTGCGCCGCGCCAAGCGGATCATAACCTGCGCTCGGCTTCAAAAGCGGCACTGCGTCGTTGGTTACCGCAATTTTCTTTCCGGCAACCGTGATTTCTTGCGGTAAACCGCCAAAACAATGCAGCACCAAACGCACTTGCTTGAATTTCGAGGAGCGCTTGCCTTCGGGTTTCGTAAAGCGTAATGTCTTGGAAGCCGCATCAAAACTCAAGGTACGTTTGTAGAAATCGCCTTTTTCGTGTGCATAACTTTCGCCGTCATCTTCGTAGTACACAAACTCCGAACCCTGCTTGCCAGCGTAGAGATGCACCGTCAGCACGTCTGTCGGCTGGTCTTTGGTGGACTGCACGACGGATTGCATGACCAGCATCTGCCCGCCTTTGACAAAAAGCGGCAAGCGCTCAAGCGGTGTTTCGACAACAATAGTTTGCTTACCCGCATATTTGCTATCGTTGTGAAAATCGTACCACTCGCCTTCGGGGAGATAGACCTTTGTAAAATCTTTATCACTTCTGACGGGCGCAACCATGAGGCTTTGACCGAACATATACTGCGCATCGAAGGTGCGGTCGTAGATATTGGCATCGAAAGCATGATACAACGCCAATGACCGCGCAACAGGCATTCCTGTTTGCGAGGCTTCATAAAAAGCGGAATACACGTAGGGGAGCAGTTTATAGCGCAGTTCGATGTAATTTTTGCAAATTTCTTCTATATCCTCACCAAACGACCAAGGGTCTTGTTCTTTGGTATAGACGGCAGCATGAGCGCGGAAAAACGGCGTAAATGCGCCCAGCGTAATCCACCGCCCAAACAACTCCCGCGAACCATTACCATTGAAACCACCAATATCCACACCTGTAAACGGTACACCTGCTAACCCCAAACCGGAAACAAGCCGCGCACCCAGCATTAAATGGTCGTCCGATGACGTATTGTCGCCAGTCCAGACCGCAGAATAACGCTGAACGCCAGAGTAGAACGCCCTTGTCAAATTGAAGGGGCGTTTACCGCCATTGGGATTGAGCGCGGCAAGGTGTTTTTTGCTGCCTTCAAAGGTTGCCCGCGCCATTTCGAGACCATAGACGTTATGCGCCTTCTTGTGGGTTGCTTTATTGCCATCGAAGTCAAATTCAACCATATCCGGGAAGCGGCTTCCCCACGTTGCAGGCTCGTTCATATCCGTCCAAAAGCCGTCCAAACCGTCCTCCACAAGGGGTTTCAATTTATCGCCCCACCACAGCCGCGTGGATTCTTTCGTGAAATCGGGAAAATGACACCAACCGGGCCAAACCTCGCTTGTGTGGTATGTTCCATCGGGGTATTTCGCAAAAACATCTTTTTTCACGCCATCGTCGTAACCGTCGTAGCCTTTTTCCACTTTGATTCCCGGGTCGGTGATTGCAACGGTGCGAAAGCCCATAGATTCCAAATCCGAGAGCATTTTTTTCGGATTGGGAAAGCGCTCTGGATGCCATGTAAAAACTTTGTAGGCATCCATATAGTGAATGTCGAACCAGAGAACATCCGCCGGAATTTGCTTCTCGCGGAAGGTGCGAGCGATGTTCATCACTTCTTTGTCGGGAAAATAGCTGTATCGGCATTGATGATAGCCCAGCGACCAGAGCGGCGGCAATTCCATACGCCCCGTTAGCATCGTATAATCCTGCAATACCTCGAAAACACTTGCGCGGTGAATAAGATAGTAATTCATTTCGCCGCCTTCGACCGTAAAGGCGGAAAAACGGCGATTCGACGCACCAAAGTTGAAATGCGATTTGTAGCTGTTATCCAAAAACACGCCATAGACCAGATTTTTCCCCGTTGCTGCGCCATGCAAGCCCATATAAAACGGCGTAGTGCCGTAAAGCGGGTCGCTGCCACCGCCGTAGCCGAAAGCATCGGTGTTCCAGTTCGTATAGCCATTACCAAGTTTATTCAGCCCGCCCGTTTTTTCACCGAGTCCGATAAAGCGTTCATCGGGCAGCAAACGCTTGTAGGTCGTGGTTTCGCCGCCCATCCACGCTGTGCCGAATGCCGGTTCGTCTTCGTTCAGCAAATCGCCTTGTTTGGTGAGAAATTGGATGCGGATGGGGTTTTTGCGGATGACGAGTTTGACGGCATCCGTTGTGAGCGTGATGGATTCGCCGTTTTCTGTTGCGCTAAATATTGTCCCCTTTTGTGGCTTTGCAACAACCGCAAACGAATGGTCGTCCCATTGCGCTACGCCATTCAATAGCCTTGCGATCCGTACCCGCACTACGCTTGGCGAATACACAACGATGCGCACGTGGGCATCGGCAGTTTTCAGAAGCAAACCTTGTTCATCGGCGCTCCAATCGGTGAGTTTGCCGAGAGATTGTTGGAGGTTTTGTGCGTTCATAGCGGTTGCGGCGAAAAGCAGCAGGAAGAGAGTGATAATGCGGTGTTTCATGGATACGTTGTTGAAGATTTGTACAAGAACCGTTCCTAAGTCTTTTCAAGATGTAGTGCGGGGTTCACGGGATGCAGTTGTTTACTCAAAATACCGACATTCTTCCACCAAAAACCGATACAACTCCTCTCGCACCACCGCCGTATCTGCTTTTATGCGCTCAAAGCCTTCATTCAACGCCGCTATACCTTGCTGCTCGCCGTATTTGCGGAGCTGCACCAAGCCCGAATGAGGCGTAAGATAGCTTTTATACGAAAAATATCGAAAATATGGCTCATCGTCAAGCCCGACATCACGAAGAACCTTGCCTTTGCAATAGTTCGTGTTCCAGACGCGGTAGAGGTCTTTCACCGACTGCACCAGCTTATATGCCGCTCCGTGTGCGGGTTTAACGTGAGCATCCAATACCTTCGCCCAAAATGCCTCGCCATCCAACGCCGCAAGAGGATTCCCGGCAACAGCTTCCGGTGCGCCTTTCACGGGGTTATCTGCTTCAAACGTTGTGACTACACACCTGTTTTCCGCTAAACCAAAGGCAAATGCCAAAGCGTGGAGATAGTCGGCTCGCCCGACGGGAATATTAGGTTGCCATACGTCAAAGGTATTTGCCCAGAGCGGGTAACGCCCGTTGATAGATTTTGTTACGCCGTACCATACAAACGTTGCTTGTGCTGAAGAAAGGTCGTAGGCGCACCGTCCATACTTATCCGGAGGACCGCTAAAAATTTTGGAAAGGTTTGTCTTTTGCATACGATTATCCAAATAAAACCAAACCCTTTGAGAATGGTCTTTATCAAAGCGTCCGTCCTCACGATGTTTGACACGGACAGGTGTGCCATTATCCATAAATCCAAGATACTCTGAGTTCGTTATGCCATATGTTTTTGAGTTTTTACGGCGTTCATCAGCAAGTGGCAAACCGCCATAGACAGCTAAAGCAAGTTCGGTTTGACTGGGGCTGCGCGTAAAATCATAACGCGGTTGGGTAACGGTATCGGTAATAAGCGGCAATTTCAACTCCAATCGCACCATTCCCGCTTCTTTCAAAAGCAATTTCACAGTTTTATTGACAGCATCAACGCTGTCGTGCCAAGGAATATCGGCGAGGTGCTGGGCGGTGATGTGGGAAAAATCGCGTACTTTGACGGTATTGGAGCGTTTTTTCACGGGTTGATATTGCCAGATGGTGAAGGCAATGGGGAAGCGCCCTTGGAGCTTGAAAAATTGATTGCCCGTGACAATGAAGCCGTGTTCGTATTTGAAAGCATTGTCGAACACGCGGCGGAACTGCTCGTAGGTGGGGCGCGGAATGAGCCAGGAGGTCGGCGTAAAGACGAGGATGATGGCGTTGTGTGCGGGATTGCGGTGATGAAGTTCTTCCGCCAAACGGAGAATTTGCGCCATAAATGCGAGATAGCGCTCTTTGGAAGCATCTTCGCCCGTGAGGGCGACAATTTGCGGGTCTAGGGTATAATTCGCGTCGGAACTTGTGCGGTCTTGTTCGCGCTCGTCGGTGTTTTTGTAGGGCGGATTGAGCAAAAAAGCAACGGGTTTGTCGAAGGAAAGTTGTTTGTCGCGGAGATACGTGTCCAACGTCTGCAAATAGGCTTCGGCACTTGTCCCGATGAAATTCAGTCCTTTATTTTCCTTCGTTTTCGGCACAATGGTAAATCCCATTTGGATATGCTCCGCATCGTCCTGCATACGGCGTTCGATAATTTTGAGCAAATCGGGGTTGAGTTCAGAAACGATTTTATGCCGAATATGTGTTCGCCAGCTTGTGACCAAATTCCCCGAACCACCTGCGGGATCAAAGACAATGTAATTTTCGGCAAGTTTTTTTTCAAAATACTCTCGTACAAACCAGAGTGCAAATTTGCTTAAATTTTGGTCGGTAAAAAATATCCCATGTTGGCGGACATATTCGGGGTCAATTTCTGCAAGTAGTTCATCGAAACGCGAAAAGTAATAATCCACCGTCAGCCCTTCAGCAGGGTTTGTCTGGATGGTGTGCGATTCGACAAAGCGGCGGAAATCCTCGAACTGTGTGCGCGGGACGGAAAACTCTCTGCTCCGCTTTCTGCCGTTTTGTGCGAGGACTTGCGTTGCACCATCATCGTCGGGGTCGGCAACAACGGCAGTAGCATCCCAAACATGGAGAATTTCGTAAAACGTGTGAATGGCTTCCATCGGCGCATGGAAGAAATCACGCATGACCGCGACTTTGCGGATAAAGTTCTGGGGCGTAATGGCTTGGCGAACTTCATCAAGATTGCGGAGGCGGTCGGCAAATTCAGAAATAAGAAGGCGCAAATGCTGTTCGCCAAAAATCGTGTTGCCGAAATGCTTAGGGTCAATCAGAAACGACGCGGCTTTGAGAAGTTCAATGCGGCGCGATTTGGCTTTATTGGCGTTGGTTTTACCGATGTCGCTTGGGGCTTTGCGGGTGTCGGCAGCCTCGGCGAGTTCAAGTGCGAAGGCGGGAATCTGCTTTATGTGCCACAAGCCCACAAAATGGCGCGTCAGAACGCATACGGCGGAAAAGGTCAAACCACGTTTGCGATAATGCAGTGCTTGAAAGAAGCCTTCTGTCCATTGATCGGTATCACTTTTGAGTTCGACAATCAACCGCCCAGCAAAATAGCCGTCTGCACCTGCCGCATCGGATTCCTTTATCATTTTTTCGCCAACGACTTCTTGCAAAAACGCAATCGGCAAATGAGTTTTGGCATTTTCGGAAGCGTCCGAATGGAGAAATTGGAGTAATTGCTCATCCGGCGACGTTGATTTTGTGCGTTTCATGGGCGGTATTCATTATGGATAAGCCGTTCTACCGTTGCCACGAAGACGTAGCGAAACGGCGGGACGGCACTGGAATAAAGAACTATTTTTTAGCGCCAAGCATCTCTTTGATGCTATTGCGAAAGCGCTCCGTTACAGGCAATCGGGCAATATTGACGCTGCCTTGACGGTTTGCCGTCAAAATGGAATCAAAGTGCAATGTGTCG
>JAAFHM010000617.1 GCA_013298375.1 Ignavibacteria bacterium
AGAATGAAAAACTTTTTTGACGTATTTCCGCCTTTTCCAACGCGCTATGTGATTGTTGCGGACGATAATGAGCGCGATAAAGTAATCCGCGAAGCCAACAAGCCGCAGTTTCACTCCTTACAAACGCGGTTTTTTCCTTATTCTGCTGTTGAAGAACTTTATGCGCTGTGCCAGCGCCGTAAGCTACGGGGCATTACAGAAGATTTTTTGGATTGTTATATGGAGCCGATTGTTGGATAAATCAGTCAACAAAAAACGTCCCGAATCTCGCATAATTGCTGGGTTCGGGACGTTCTTTTTTGATAGTATTTGCTTATCTTGCATCGGGGTCAATACCCAATGCGCGGAGTTTTTCGGCAAGTCGCTGTGCCTTCGATTCAGCCTCGTCCGCACGTACCTTCTCATTTTCTGCTCGTGCCTTCTCATTTTCTGCTCGGAGTTTTTCGCTTTCCACCTGTTGGAGTGCCATTTCGGAGAGTTCTTTCCCTGTTGGAATCAGATTGCCTCTTTCGTCGCACCAGCGCAGCCAGGTTGCCTGCCAGCCCTCGTATTCGCCTTCCCACAGCCGTATTCCCAAGCCGATTTCCTCCATCCAAAAATCCTTCATCGGAGAATAGGTATTGCGGTGAAGCTCATAAAGGCGGAAAATCTCGCCGTCCATTGCTTTTTTGAGTGCGCCGAAGGGGTCGAAAACGATATAGTACCAAACGTTGAGTCGGGCATAATTGCTGAATTTGCGCGATAATTCGCCGCCTTTGCGATTGGAGATAATTTCAACAGCTACCTCCGGTGGCTTGCCGAATTCCCAGCAAAAATACGTCCTGCGGTCTTTGTCGTCCCATTCTTCGCGGGGCTGAACATCCATGCTCAAAAACACGTCCGGCACAAGCGGCGGCTCGTGGAGCGCATAAAAGATACCAACATTGGCGGCAGTGAAAAACGTGCGCCCTTTGCTGTCCCACGCGGTGTTCAGGGTTTCGGTCAAAAGGCGTTGCTGTTTTTCAGAAAATATATTGTCCACTGGTTCATCATCCTCAATAACGATGTCCCGCATAGCAGGGAACATCTCTTTAGAAAGAAGTGTTTCCATAGTACATTTGCGTAATGGTGCGCTCAAGAAAAATTCTACATCATGCTTTGCAGCCGATGGGCAAAATATACGAAAAAAAAATCAGTTCACAGCAAATTCTACCAAACAACCGAAAGGGCAAATCCAATGAATTACAGCACTGAACAGGCTTCCAACGCACTCCGCTCCTATTTGAAAGCCTTTGTCACCTTCACCGATGAGGAATGGAGCGCCCTTCGATCAAAAATGACGGTGTTGTCGCTCCCAAAAAAGCACGTCTTTGTGCGGCTTGGCGAGGTTTCACAGACGGTCGGTTTTGTTCTTGAGGGAGCACTTCGGCAATACTATATCACTCCGGAAAACGATGGGCGGACAACCTATTTTTTCTTCGAGGGCGCACTTGTGGGCGGGTATTTGAGTTTTGTAGCAAAAAAGCCGAGCTTGGTGGCGATTGAGGCAATGGAAAGCGCACAAATACTCACCTTTCCATACAGTGCCTTGGAATCGCTCTACGACCGTTATCCCGCGTGGGAACGCTTCGGGCGCAAGATTGCGGAATATCTTGTTTTGGGGCTGGAAGAGCGTCTTGTCGAACACCTCATGTATTCGCCCGAAGAGCGCTATGAGCGGCTTCTGGCAAGCCATCGCACGAAAATTTTGGAACGTGTGCCGCAGCAATATATCGCTTCCTACTTGGGCATAACGCCAGTCTCTCTCAGCCGCATCCGCGCTCGTTTGTGAGCATTTTTTCTTCAAACCCAATTTCGTAGCTCCTCATGCACACTGTGAAAACGCCCACGAATCACACGAATTGACACGAATCAAGAGCATTTTTTTGGGCAATCACCCTCACAAACCTTCTGATTCGTGAGATTCGTGGATAATTTTTTCGCAATCTGACCAGTTACCAAATTTCTTAACATTTGTAAAGCGCAGTCTCCGCCGATTCTCCGAAATTTGTCGTGTACTTCAGCACAAATACGAACCAACAAGAAGTACACTTTTTTATACCATTTTTGGAGAACCCTGATGACAACGCCAATGAACATCACCTTGAAAATAGAGGAATTAGCGCTCTTTGCTTGCTCTATTGTCGTTTTTAGTACGCTGCCTTTTGCGTGGTGGTGGTTTCCTGCGCTGCTGCTTTTGCCGGATGTGTTTATGCTTGGGTACCTCGTCAATCCTCGTGTTGGAGCATTTTGCTATAATCTGGGGCATCATCGCGCATTGGGGCTTGCGGTCTATGGAGCGGGGTTTTGGGCGGGCAATGCCGTGTTGATGCTTGTCGGCGTAATTCTTTTCGGACACGCGGCATTTGATAGAATCTGGGGTTACGGGCTGAAGTATGCACGTGGTTTTCGGCATACACATTTGGGCGTACTGCCCGAACCGAAGGCGAAAGCCGCGTAACGGTCTCACAAACTCATCAATTCCTTGAATTTCTGCGCTTGACGGCGGGAAATCTCCACTTTTGCGCCATCTTCTAGCGTCGCCAGCATTGCACCGCCGAACCACGCTTCAATGCTGGTGATACGGTTCAAATTCACGAGTTCATTTCTATTCGCCCGAAAGAACAGTGTGTCGGGAAGGCGCTCCGCAAGGCTTTCCAGCGACCGCATAATCAAAAGCCGCTCCAATACACGATTCTCGCGGAAACATTGTACTTCCGCATACCGACCGTCCACGCGAACACTCAGAATATCCGCCACTTTGACAAACAAGCATTTATCACCATCGCGGAGAAAAACCCGCGAATCGGCTTGCAAAGCAGCTTGGGGGGAAGTGTTCGTTTTTTCTTCACTGCCTGATTGTTCCCGAAGCCGCATTCGTACTCGCTCCAATGCGGCTTTGAGGCGGTCTGCGGCAATGGGCTTGAGCAAATAATC
>JAAFHM010000004.1 GCA_013298375.1 Ignavibacteria bacterium
GATATAGATAATCAAAACCTTGTATTCAAGCGCCTTTAAGCCGAAAGTCTCGTTTTTTTGATAAGATGTTTTCTTGGAAAGCCTCTTCGTATCTAGCTTTGTCAGCAACTTGCCAAAGTAAAACTAGTATAGAAACCAATATTTACCGTTTTCCAACTGAAATCATTTAGAACCAATTACCCCCCATTTTCTTGCAACTTTTTCAGCGATAGCGCGTAGATTAAGGGAGACAACAATTTGTGAATATTTTCCCAAGATTAACCGCTCCAACAGCCATGCGCCGCTCAAACGTTTTTCTCGCGCTGACCTTCGGTTTTATCGGCTGCCTCAGCCAAACCGCTCTCAGCATCCAGATTTCTCATCCCCAAACAATGGCGACAAACCTTGCTCGCCATACCGCGACAGCGCGAGTAGCCGATGGCGGCGACGGAACGGATGAAGTTGTGGAAGTGCGCCGTGTTGCGAAAACATTTACTGCGATTGATGTTAATGGCGGCGGTATTACCGTCGAGGTAACGTGTCAGCAAGAACCCAAAATTGAAATTATCGGGGAGCCGGATGCTGTCAAAACGATTGAGACCGATATTAGCGACGGACGGCTTGAAATCAGTGGTGCGGCATGGAGATTTGGTAAGAAAACAATCGTCGTCCGTGTTTCCATGCAAAACCTGAACAGTATTGAAATGTCGGGCGCAAACGTGATGAAAGTAAGCCGCATCAATACAGACGTTTTGGATGTTGAACTGAGCGGAGCGTGTGTTTTAGACGCTTCCGGCAAAGTGCGGAAATTGATGCTTGAGGTTGCGGGCGCTTCGGTGGTGAACGTGAAAGACCTGATTGCAGAAAAAGTCATTGTTCAAGCCGATGGTGCTTGCAAGGCAACCGTTTATGCAGAAAAATATCTTTCTGCTACTGTTTCAGGAGTATCAAAAGTGATATATTGGGGAGAACCCAAAGAAATCAATAAAGACGTTTGCGGATTGGCGAAAGTCAGCCCGATGAAATAACACGTTATGCGCAAGCAAACACATACGCTGAATCGCTTCCCTTTGATGACAGCAACTCTAGGCGGAATCCACTTTCTGCCTTGGTTTTGGAATAGGCAGCCCGTACCCCGCTTCATGGTGCGCGTTGCCCTTTTCTTTTTCGTGACGTGCCTCCTTTGGCTCACGGTGACTTCCCCCACAAGCGCACAAAACCTCATCTTCGAGCATCTTTCCTACGAACAAGGACTTTCCGAATCGAATGTTACCGCGATTATCCAAGACCGACAAGGATTTCTGTGGATTGGTACAAGCAACGGTCTGAATCGTTACGACGGTCATTCTGTGGTCACGTATCGCAATGACCCGAATGATTCTGCCAGTTTGAGCAATAATGCTATTACAGCACTCTATGAAGACGAAAGCGGAACGCTTTGGGTTGGAACACAAAACGGTCTTCATGCCCTTGATCGCTCCACCGGGCGCTTTACGGTGTATCGTAATAACCCTGACAATGCCAATTCACTCAGCAATAATCTTGTTCGCTCCATCATCGAAGCACCGCGCGGGATGCTTTGGGTCGGCACCAAACGCGGGCTGAACCGTTTGGACATTGCACGCAACGAGTGGAAAGTCTGGAAAACCGATAAAAAGGGGCGCGGCAAAGGTCCCAGCGACAGCGACATTATTACAATTCTCCAAGAACCGCAGAACCGCGCCAATCTTTGGCTGGGAACGCGGAATGGCGGCATCAATAAGCTGCATCTGCCTTCCGGTGTTTTTACCGTGTTTAAGCCTGAGATGAGCGACAACGACGAAATGAGTTCGGGTGTTACAGCGATGACCTTCGATGCTAACGGCAGTCTGTGGCTCAGTACCCGCGACAATGCGCTCTGGCGCTTTTACACCAGCAACAACGAATTTACCCCCGTCGAGTCTCTCGAATCTTCCATGATGAATCAAGTCGTGCCGCTCTCGAATACTCGCTCCGTCAGTGTTCAAGCGCTTGCTGTTGACAGACAAGGAATGCTGTGGGTCGGGACACGAGCAGGTCTATTCTCGCGTCGTATTGCCAATGAGGCTCATGCATCAGACCCCAAATCCCAAGACCTCCTCTGGCAACACCACGCAAACAACCCTAACGATGCGCAAAGCCTCAGCGACAATGCCGTGACGGTCATTCGGCAAGACCGTTCGGGTGTGCTGTGGTTTGGTACGCAAGCCGGCGGGGTAAATAAGTATGTTCCGCAAACCTCGGCATTTCGCAATGTCAAATACGACCCGCTTCAAAAGTCGCTTCCAAGCCCGATTGTGAACGCAATAGCGGGCAAAGCGAATGGCGAACTATGGTTCGGCACACAAAATGGCGTGGTGGTCTATGTTGGAAACTCGCCCGTACGATTGCTGGCGGTGGAATCCGTGATTACGGCTATTTTGCACGACTCCCAAGGAAGTACATGGCTCGGAACGGAGAATGGTCTGGTGCAGATTGAGTCTCGCGGCATAGAGAGGCGCTTTGAATATTCACCCGATAAAAGCGAGGGTTTGAGCGATAATCTTGTGACTGCGCTGGCAGAAGACCGCAATGGCAATATCTGGATTGGCACACAAGGCGGCGGTATTTCGCGCTTTAACACTCATTTGAAGACGTTTCAAAACTATTGGAGCAGCAGCGATACGCCGGGCAGCATCAGTGACAATTTCGTTTTTTCGATACTTGTCGCCAGTGACGGCACGGTCTGGATTGGGACAAATAACGGTCTGAACCGCTACAACCCCGATACCGACACGTTTACCGCCTTTGCGCGGTCGTCCTCCAATGCCCAGACCAACGCCATGCCCGAAGCACCGATACTCGCGCTCTACGAAGATGCCGCCAAGCACCTTTGGCTTGGGACGTTGGGCGGCGGGCTGTACCGTTTCGAGCCTGCGCAAAAGCGAGCTGTGCGCTTCAGCAAAAAAGACCATTTGCCAAGCGAAACAATCTACGGAATATTGGGCGATACGAAAGGCAAACTTTGGCTCAGTACCAGTCGTGGTCTGGCTTCGCTGACACCACGCGGCAACGGAGAGCCGAGCATCCGCATCTATGGCGCTGCCGATGGCTTGCAAAGCAGTGCATTCCGCAAAGGCGCATACTTCCGCACGGCAAGCGGTACGATGCTCTTTGGCGTAGGAGCGGGATTCGTGGCATTCGATGCTGATTCGCTGCGCGACAACATGATGCCGCCAAGTCTTGCCGTTACACGCTTCCACGTTTTTGGTAATAACGAGGAAGCTGCGCCCGCACCAACACAAACGCGCTTTGAGATTGACTATGGGGAAAATTTTGAGATAGAATATGCTGCGCTGGACTTTACGAACCCTGCCCGCAACGAATACGCCTATCATTTCGGCGATTCGGATAGTAACTGGGTTTACATGGGGCAGAATCGGCGTATTACGGTAACGAATTATGACCCGGGTGAATACAGTGTTTTCGTCAAAGCCTCCAACAGCGACGGCGTGTGGACGGCAGAGCCGCTTGTGTTGACGCTTATTGTGCGTCCGCCGTGGTGGAGGACGTGGTGGTCCCATACTCTGGCTATTGTTGCGGGCATTGCGTGTATTGTCGGGGCGTATCGTCTGCGGGTTCGGCGGATGATTGCTTCGGGCAAACGGCTTCAAACTTTGGTGGATGAGCGCACAAAAGAAATTTCCGAACAGAAATATTTGCTGGAAGCGCAAGGTTCAGAAATTCAAATGACGAATGCCGCATTGCAAGAGAAGAACGTTGAATTGGAAAGAGTTCTGCATACCAGCGAAAATGCACGGCAAGAATTGGAGAGGGCTTACCAGCTTTTGGATAGAGAAAACTCCCGCAAAACACAGGAATTGAACGAAGCCCGCGCTTTCCAAATTTCGATGCTCCCGAAACAAACCCCGCAAATACAGGGCTTGGATATTGCCTTTGCACTCAGAACGGCAACGGAAGTGGGCGGCGATTACTACGATTACGTGCTTTCGCCCGATGGCGGACTAACGCTGGCAATCGGCGACGCTACGGGGCATGGGGTTCGCGCCGGAATGCTGGTGTCACTCGTCAAAAGCAGCTTTCATGCGCTTGTCCACGATTATTCCCTGAGCGAAACCGCCGCAATGATTTCGCAAACTATCAAGCAAATGCGGCTTCAGCGAATGTTTATGTGCCTGTCGTTGCTGCATTTGCGCCGCAAGGAGCATCCACATCATCAGGCGTGGCAACTCGAAATGGCGGGTGCCGGAATGCCACCCATGCTGCTCTATCGCGCTGCAACAGGGCGTGTGGAGCATTTGCGAACGCAAGGAATCGTGCTGGGGACGATGGAAAATGCGGTCTATCCTGTTCGCCACATTGAAGTCGAGGCGGGCGACCGATTGCTGCTCATGTCGGACGGTATTATCGAACTTTTCAACGCCTCCGGAGATGAACTCGGTACGCAGCGCGTGGAAGATTGCTTTTTGCGTCTTTGCCAAGACCGCCACGAATGCAGCGCCGATGCGATGTTAGCAGAACTGCACTATCTGACCGACGAGTGGGTGGACGGCGAACCCTTGCATGACGACATTGCCCTGATAATGATTCGGGTGGGAAACGAGGAAGGGATAAGGGATAAGGGATAATTATGCTTTATCCCCCATCCCTCACCCCTCATCCTTTTCTTACTCAGCGCCCTCTGGAAACTCCCCGCGCAAGAATGCTTCGGCTTCCAACACATCATCGCGGCTACCGATAAAGAGCGGTGAGCGTTGATGGATGGCTTCGGGGCGTAAATCCAAGATACGGTTCTTACCGTCGCTTGCCCGCCCGCCTGCTTGCTCAATAATCATTGCTAAAGGATTGCATTCATAAAGAATGCGGAGTTTGCCATTCGGACTGCTTCTGTCGGCAGGATACATGAAAATTCCGCCATACATAATTGTTCGGTGCAAATCGGCAATACTTGTTCCCACATAGCGAAGCGAGTAGGGACGGCGTTTGTCGGTAGAAGGGGTTTTGAGATATTCGATATATTTTTTGAGATTATCATTCCATTTTGAGGAATTGCCTTCATTGACGCTGTAATACTTACCGCGATTCGGTATTTGAATTTTTTCATCACTCAGCAAAAACTCACCAATGGTGGGGTCGTAGGTAAAGACATCCACGCCATTGCCAGTTGTATAGACGAGTTGTGTGCTACTACCGTAGCAAACATATCCTGCCGCAACCTGCCGTGCGCCCGGCTGCAACACATCTTCCAACGTGCCGTCCCCGACGTAATCCGGCGTAACGCGGTGATAAATTGAAAAAATTGTCCCAATCGTGACATTGACATCAATATTTGATGAGCCATCGAGGGGATCGAACAGCAGCACATACTTACCGCGCTCATACTCTGGCGGGATAGGAATAAGTTCCTCCGATTCTTCCGAAGCCATGATGCAAAGGTGTCCACCGTGATCCATAGCCCGAAAAATCGTATCATGGGCAATTTGGTCGAGTTTTTTTACTTGTTCTCCGTGAACATTCGTGCCGTCGGTTAGCCCCAGAACATCGTTCAATCCCGCACGGCGGACATCCCGCGAGATAAGACGTATCGCCAAGAGCATATCGCGCATCATCCTTGAGAACTCGCCTGTCGCGCCTCGCTTCACATGTTCTTC
This sequence comes from Ignavibacteria bacterium, assembly GCA_013298375.1. GTDB lineage: Bacteria > Bacteroidota > Ignavibacteria > Kapaibacteriales > UBA4661 > PH2015. The sequence continues at coordinate 5,649 of JAAFHM010000004.1, forward strand.
TTCGGCAATGTGTCGTTCTATCGTTACGAGTTTGCTTACACGCATTCGCATATTCTTCCTCCTAAGATTTTCGTGCATGGTCAATGCACCGTTTGAGAAATTCACACTAAAAAACACTCATGGTTTTCCTGTGCCGAATATAGCGTTTATGCGGGACAAAACAGGATGAAAATTTTTTTGTGATAAAATTTTCTTGCGCGGCGAATACGTGAGTTTTTGCATCTTGCAACGCTATATCGTAATTTACCAAGCAATAACAAGCCCAATTTTTCTTCAACCCCTGATATCATCAAGCCGATGAGCGACCCCACAAAACAATTCGCCCCCAAACCCGCCGTGCCGCAGCAAGCAAAAACGGAGTCCGACACGCCTATTTACGGCACTCCGGCGGTGCGTCGCACCAAACACGTTACCCGACAAACACTGCTTGAGCGCAAGAAACGTGGTGAGCGCTTCTCGTGCCTAACGGCTTACGATGCAACAATGGCGCAGATTTTTGACGAGGCGGGAATAGACCTACTCCTTGTCGGTGATTCGGTCGCAAACGTTGTGCAGGGGCATGAAACCACGATTCCCGTCACGTTGGACGAAATTATTTACCACACTAAAGCCGTGTTGCGGGGTGTGAGCCGGGCGATGGTCGTTGCTGATATGCCGTTTATGTCGTACCAAATCTCGCCCGAAGAAGCATTCCGCAATGCCGGACGGCTGATGAAAGAAGCGGGCGCAAGCGCAGTAAAGCTCGAAGGCGGGAGGCGGGTGTTGGAGATTGTTGCTCATATTAGCGAGGCGGGTATTCCCGTGATGGGGCATTTGGGGCTTACGCCGCAAAGTATTCATCAATTCGGCTCCTATCGCACACGCGGCACGGACAAAAAAGAAGCGGAACAGATATTGCGCGATGCGAAAGATTTAGAGCGGGCGGGCTGCTTTGCTATTGTTTTGGAAAAAATCCCTTCCGAACTCGCACAGCAAATTACTGAATCGCTGACGATTCCGACCATCGGCATTGGCGCGGGCGTTCATTGCGACGGGCAGATTTTGGTTTATACCGATATGCTGGGTATTACCAACGACTTCCAGCCGCGTTTTGTGCGCCGTTATGACGTAATGCGTGAGCGGATGCTTGAGGCGGTCGGGCAGTACATCAACGATGTTCGCACGGCGACGTTTCCATCGGATGAGGAGAGCTATTAACGTATGACCCAAACCATCCAAGAATACCGCATCAACCAGCTTCGTAGCGGCTTTGACCAACGCAAAATTGATGCCCTCATCATCACGCACGTCCCGCACGTGGCATACTTGACGGGCTTTAGCGGATCAAGTGCCATGCTTGTTTTGACGCGCTCCGCAGCACATTTCCTTACCGACGGGCGCTATACCGAACAGGCGCGGCAGGAAGTTCGTCTGCCAAACGTGGATATTCATATTGAGCGTGAGTGGTGGAAATATGTTCACGAAAAAAAACTGCTGGAAGGCTCTTCAATAGTGGGCTTCGAGGCATCGCATACGTCGGTCGCATCGGCAGAATCCATGAAGAAAATTATCACGGGACGCTCATGGCAAGCGATTGTGGGTATGGTTGAGGCGGTTGTCATGGTCAAAACCCGCGAAGAAGCGAACTTTATCCGTGAGGCGGCGGGAATTGCCGCAAAGACCTACGACCACGTGCTGCGCACCACCAAAGCTGGAATGACCGAAAACGACGTAGCGGCTGAGGTTGCCTACATTTCCAAAAAATTGGGTTCAGAAAGCGAAGGCTTTGAGACGATTGTTGCAAGCGGTGTACGGGGTGCTTTGCCACACGGACGCTCCACAAACAAGGTCATTCGCTCCGGTGAACTTGTTACTCTCGACTTTGGTTGCCGTGTTCAGGGGTTTTACAGCGATGTAACCCGCACGTTTGCTGTCGGAGAGCCAAGCCTTTTCGACCGCGCTATTTTTGATTTGGTCTTGCGAGCAAATGAAGCCGCTATCCTTGCGGCAAAGGGCGGTATGAAAGTCGGCGTGTTGGATGCCGTTGCCCGCGACATTATCAAAGAAGTTGGTTACGGCGAAGAATTTGCGCATGGTTTGGGGCATGGCTTAGGGCGCGAGGTGCATGAAAAACCAAGCATTTCTTACCGATTCGCCGACGAGATTGCACACGTTGGGGCGGTTATTACGATTGAGCCGGGCGTGTATCTGCCGGAGCGCTGCGGGGTGCGGGTTGAAGATGATGTTTGGCTCACCGAAACAGGCTGCGAAGTCTTGACCGAAGCCATTCCAAAGCAACTGATTATCGTTGAATAACTCCCCCCAACAATCGGCAGTGCTAAACTTTTCTTCCGCTTTTTCGTCTCCAATGTGAGTCATGTTCCACATTTCTTTTTTGTTATGAAATTTCGTATCGTTTCTCTTACTCTCACATTTTTGCTTCTTTCCGCGCCATTTCTCGCGGCGCAGGATGTTTTCACAGGTAGAAGCGTCCGCATAGTCAATCCGGGCGCACCGCTCAACAGCGACACGCTGGATTACGCGCCAACCATCAGCCCCGATGGGAAAACAATCTACTTCGTTTCCAGCAGGACGGGCAGTAAAAAAACACTTCGTTCCGGCGCTCGGTCGCATGATTTCTGGTTCAGCACGAAGCAGAACCGCTTAGATACGATATTTTCCGAGCCACTGAGCATGGATAGCATTATCACATCAGCAAACAATGGCTTAAATACGTCGCGCAACGAGGGTGTTCCGTCTATCGCCGCGAACCGCCGCACGATGTACTTCACGGGCTGCGACCGTCCCGACGTTATTCGCCGTAAAAAACCTCTGAACGGTGAAAAAATTGAGGATGAAGATTGTGATATTTATGTCGTGGATTTGAATGAAAATGGCGAATGGGGAATCCCGCGCAATCTTGGTCTAGCGGTCAATTCCGAGTGGTGGGACGGACAGCCGTCCATCAGCCCCGACGGACTGCGGTTGTATTTTGCTTCAAACCGTCCCGGCGGCTATGGCTTGGCGGATATTTGGTATTCAGATTTCGACCAAGCCCGTAAAATCTGGCTTGCGCCGAAAAATGCGGGAAACACCATCAATACGCCCGGCTTCGATTGGTCGCCTTTTATCGCTGCGAATAACCGCGAATTATTCTTTTCTTCCGATTGGCATCAGCCCAATTACGGGGAAACAGATTTCTACGTGGCAGTGCGCAACGACAAAGACCGTTGGACGTTGCCGCGCAATCTCGGACAGCCCATCAATACTGCCTCCAAAGAAGCATTTATCTGTACGCCCGCCTCGCGCGACGTTCTCTATTTTGCCTCGCAGCGCGGAGATATTCCGAATTTTCAGGGCAAGTATGATATTTTTATGGCGTTTGTGCCGCAAAGTTCGCTTTCGGTGGCAATTCCGCTTTCGGGGCGAGTGCTGGACGGTTGCACAATGCAAAACACCATTGCAACAGTGAGTATTTTTAATCCTGTGACCAAACGCACCTTCCGCGATACGTTGAACGGTATAAAGCGCGTCACCTTTGAAACCGTTCTCACGGATTTTGACTTTGGACCGCTTGAAAAGCCTGTTGACACCTTGCGTTTGGCGATAACGGCGCAAAGCCCGCAATTCGGCACACTGACCCAAACGCTGGCGATTGTTCGCCCGAAACCCGCACAAAATGGCATTTACGCCGCAATGCCGGAAATTGCGCCCTTGACATTGGTTTTTGGTGAGCGCCCGACGCTTAGTTCGGTCATGGAAGCGGTGAATAGTGCGCTGCTCCGCCCAACGACGACAAAGCTGCTTGCATCAGGTTTCAAGGGTTTGGCGATGGAAGAAGTTGTGAGCGTGAGCGTGAATCGGATTTTGAATTACGTCTTTTTTGATGAAGGCGCAAGCGCAATTCCAAGCCGCTACAATCTTCTCAAAACCACGCTCGAAGCCGATGCTTTCGATGAAGAAAAGCTGCGCGGCGAGACACTCGACAAATATTATCACACACTCAACGTTTTCGGAACGCGGCTCCGAAAATTTCCCAAATCCACAATAACGATTGTCGGCTGCAACGATCAATCCAGTGCTGCCGAGAAAAAAGCGGGACTCTCGAAAAACCGCGCAAACACGGTCTTGGCGTACTTGCGGGATATTTGGGGCATTAGCGAAAAGCGCATGAAACTCGTTGCGCGGGATTTGCCGAATGCGCCGTCGAACCGAGATGATAGCTTGGGTTTGGCGGAAAATCGGCGTGTGGAAATTGTCTGCGACGATTGGGATATTATCAAACCCGTCGTGGACAGAACGCCCGTAATTAGCGCTTCGTCGCAAGCCGTGAAATTTACCATCAATTCGCCACAAGCATTGGAGCGCGTTTCAGCACCACCGCCTGTGCCTCAGCAACTGCAAGCCGTTGTGGTTAATGGCAAAACCGTCTATCAACAGCCGCCACCGCCACCCACGCCACCAAGCACCGTGCGGACGTTGACGATTTTGCAAGGCGGAAAAGTGTGGAAACGGTTTGATAACGTTGCGACGAGTGGCACAATCGCATGGAATTGGAAAAATAACGCCGAAGACTTCCCCTCAGGCACGGAGCCACTTACAGTGGTGTTTTCCGTGAAGGACAAATCGGGACGCGAGTGTTTTTCCGAATCGGCGACCATTCCGATAAAACGCATCACCACAAGCGACAAAAAACGCGATAATATTGCCGACAAGACGCTTGAACGCTACAATCTTATCATGTTTCCCTTTGACAAATCCGACGTTGGCACGATGAACAGCCGCATTTTGAAAGAATACGTGTTACCGCGCTTGTTTCCGACTTCGGATGCCGTTGTGGTGGGGCATACTGACGTGATTGGTTCGGATGAGTACAATTTGAAACTCTCTGCGTCTCGCGGTGCGAAGGCAAAAGAAGAACTTGCGTCATTGCTGCAAATCAAGGTAAAATCACTAGATTCCAAAGGTGTCGGCGAAGCAGAGCCGCTTTTCGACAATTCGCTCCCCGAAGGGCGCTTCTACAACCGCACCGTACAAGTTATCATCGAAACCCCTGTTATCGAGGTGGACAATGGACAACAATAGCATGAAAAGCGCTTGGGTACTACACTCAGCAAGGTTCAAACGCTCTTCCCGTCCGGCGGCTGAAGAGAGCAAATACGCTGCCGTCGGGCGGGTGTGGCATATCCAATTTCTGTCCCTTTTAGGTGTAGCCTTTGCGCTGCTTTCATTAGAAACCAGTTTTGCACAAAAACCCAGCGTCCGCGTTGTCGGGGTAGGCGAAGCGGGCAACGAAATTCCTTCTCCCACCATCACCGTTGCACCTGTGCCGACGACGCATATCACGGCGCTTTCCAGCCTGATTGTGTTTGAGGAAAATTCCCAAACGTTGCCGCGAAAAATTGCGACCTTGAGCGCACAGCAAGCAAAAACGTACAAGCTGGAAAGTGTCGCATATTGCACTGATTGTTCGGGCGAAATGCTGAACATCATCGGAAAGCGAATGACGACTGCGCCGCAGGAAAATCTTGTGCTTTCGGAACAAGATGCCGCCCTCAAGCGCTCTGCCGCCGTAAGCGAGTATCTACGCACGGTCTGGGGCATTGCACCAGAGCGCATAACGGCAAAAGTACAAAAGAACATTCCCAAAAATACCGTAGAGATCCGCTCCGATTCGCTCTTGAAGCCGCTCTTGGGCATAGATACTATGCGCACTGCCACGCCGCCGATTATGCGCTTTTACTCCACTGTGACAGCGAGAGAGGAAAACGCTGCTCAATGGGCAATCAATATCAGGCAAGACGGAATTGCGCTTCGTTCGCCCATTTCTGCGGCTGGAAACATCAAGCCGATAGTGGATTGGAAAATCAACAAGGAAAAAAACACCATTCCCCCGGGCAGCAAGCCGCTCAAAATCTCACTCGAAATCCGCTATCCGACCATTGCGAATGAACGCTCTGAAGTCGTTGAAGTTCCTGTTAATGCCCTTACTACGCGGGCGACGCATTGTGACATTATTTTGCCATTCAGCCCCAACGAAGCAAGCTGCACCGATGCCCACAAAGCCGCATTAAATCTAGCGCGGGAGCGCGGTATCCTCCAAGCTACATCAAAAATTGCCATGCGTAGCAATGGCGCTCTCAGCAGCGTCCCACCCGGCACACCATTAAGCGACTCAGATAAAAAGCAAGCGAAAATACAGGAAACACTTGTCGCTCAACGTCTCAAAGCTGTTGAGAAGGCGCTTGGTGTCAGCGTTACAGGCGGCACCACTCAACCGATTTCGGTGGAAACAGAAAATTGCGTTATCATTCACATCGAAAATCCAATTCCGTGAAAAAGTAGTAGATTTGCGTGTAACTTTTTTGATGTTCCCATGTTTTTATTTTTAGATGCAGGAAAACAATGAGACTGTTGTACCCGACGACGACGGCAGCGACGGCAAAAGAGTCGCAAAGCTCTGATACGATTACGGTTGCCAAAGGTAATGCCGCCGCCACTGGCTTGGCGGACGAAGACCTTTTTGCTCTTGTCCGCGAAAAAGCTGATGAACAGGCATTCCGAACGCTGTATCGGCGCTATGATAAGCGCCTTTTTGCCTATTGCCTTCGGGCAATGAAAACGCGCGAATCGGCGGAAGATGTCTTCCAAAGCGTGATGGCGCTGGTATTCGAGAAACGCGCCTCGTTTTCGGGCGGAAGTTTTGCGGCGTGGCTTTTTACGATTGCGCGAAATCAAACGCTCAATCATAAGCAAAAACAACGCATTACCACCGATATAGACGATATTGCGTATTCCATCAGCGACGAAAGCGACCGCACGGGCGAAGATGTCTTGCTCTCGGACGCGCTCAAAAAAGCTATTTCTTCGCTGCCGGAGGAATTCCGCGAACCGCTTGAACTCAAGCATTTCGACGGGTTTCAGTACGAAGAAATTGCCGATATGCTCAAAATTTCGCTCTCGCTGGCAAAAGTGCGCGTTTTTCGGGCAAAAAAGATGCTCCATGAAGCACTCAAGCCCTATTTACGCGAACTTAAGCCTGATGATGACAACAGCGAATGACGTTTTTCTCATCCGCAACGCAAGAAACAACGCTTACCACCCCAAAAAAACGACACATTATTGGTAATTTGTACATTGTAGATTCTTCACGCAGTTTGGGTGCAGCAGGGCGCTCACTGCATATTCTCGCAACACCATGAACAACGATGAACTCTTGGCGATGTACCTAGACGGGACGCTCTCGGAGGGGGAGCGAACCAACTTTGACCGCCTTTTGCAAACCTCGCCGACTTTCGCCACAGAAGTCCGCGAAATCCTGACCATTCAGGATATGCTCTTCGCGCCGGACGGCGACGATGAGCGCACAGCCGCATTTTTGCGGAGTATCGAAGATAATCTCGCCACGGCGATTATTGCAACAGGCGCAGCCGCCACCGTCGGCACGATTGCTACTGCTGTGGGCAAGTCTGCTTTGGCAAGCACAACGGCGGCAAGCACCACTGCTGCGAGTGCCACGACTGGCGGCGTTTCGTGGGTTTCGTCCCTTATTTCCACCGCAATGGCTTCAACAACCTCCATGGTGGTAAGCGCTGGCATCGGTATATCGGCTATTGCGGGCGGCGCAGCCGCAACGTATTACATTGCCAAGGACAATTCTGCCGAAAGAACTATTGTTGAAAAGCAAGCAACAGAGCGTAGTGTAAGCACTTCAATTTCTCCAACGACCAATCTCGAACAGCAAGCAGCAGCAAGCACGGCAAGCCCTACACTTTCTTCCGAAACAACCAATGGCGGCCGCACTCCCCAAGTCACCGCAGAGCGCCAAGCAGACGCGCAAAATGGCACGTCTGCTCCGGCAAACACTGAAGCGGCTTCCACTGCAAACTCTCGTGAATATACGGCTCGCATAAGCGGCGGAAATATGCAACAGCGCTATGCGGCAGCAATTGGCGATTATACCAAACAACTTCAAGCAAAAGAAGCATCGAACGACCGCGCTGGTGCTGCCTTTGTTGAAAAGTCTCTCGGTGTTCTTCTGCGCCAAGCGGGGCAGCTTCGAGAAAGCCGTTTGCATTTGAGTAATACCGCAAAAGCCGCTCACAATCTAGGCTTGCAGGAGCTTGAGGGCGAAGCATTAGCGGAAATTGCACTTATTGATGCTGCCGAAGGCAAAAAAGACCGCGCCGCGCAAGGGCTTCAAACCGCGCTTGGAATCTTGAACACGGTAAAAAGTACCGCCGCCCAGCGTTGGCAAAAAGAATTAGACAAATTAACGGGAAAATAATGCTTCTGCATTAGGCATGAAGCGCATGAACACTGATGATGATTGGCATCTCACAAGGGGAAAACCGTAGTTCATCGGCACAATGAACTACAACATCACCAATCAAAAAAACACCACCACTAACGGCAGAAGAATATAGCACACTTCTTTTGCCGTTTTTTTTGATAAAAATAAAATTTAGTCTTAGCTAAATTTTATTTTTGCTAGTGCTAAATACTGAGTATTTTGCAATGAATCACTTATCGTAACAATATTCTGCACAAGGTGTAATCATGTCTATCGAAAATAATCTCTGGCTTGACGCTGCCGTCATAATGACCATATTCCATGTCGGCAATCTGTATTTTGGTCATTTTGAAGAGCATAAACCCAAATGGAAGCGTCTCTTGAAGACGGCAATATTTCTTGGTCTGACGCTGTGGCTCTCCTCAATTGGGCTGCGCGTGGTTGCTTGGGGTATTATTCTGACCTTAGGAACGGCTTTATTTGCTTACGTTCATGGCTATTGGTTGCCGAAACATGGCGTAAATGGCTGGACAGGAGAGCCGAAGGAAAGGTATTACGAAGTAATTGGCTACAAGAAGCAGTCGTAGGTTCTTTGCCAAAGTTTTACGGTAATGTCTTTGAGCAGATTCAGCCTGAGAATTTATGCGCTCTTCACTCCTTCACTCACGATTTCTTGTTTCCGTGCTGTTTGCAGAGCATCCCACATTGCCCGCTTGAGTTCCGCGAGATGTTCACCCGACACGCCGGAGATAATGCGTATGGCTTTTTCGCCGCGAATTTTCAGCTTTGCGAGTTCTTTACGCTGCTCTTCGGTAAGGGAATCTGCTTTGCTAATGCAGATAATACGCTCTTTGTGGTCGAGATCGGGGTTAAATAATTTGAGTTCTTTGCGCAGCATTTTGAATTGGTCTTTGGGCGCAATTTCGGCAAGCGGGTCAAGCAGAAAGACGAGAACTTGTGTTCGCTCAACATGGCGCAGGAATTGGAATCCCAGCCCGCGTCCCTCGTGAGCGCCTTCAATCAATCCCGGAATATCGGCAACGCAGAAATGTTCGCTGCTGGCGTGTGTGGGGTCGTTGTAGAGGGAGACAATTCCCAAATTCGGGATAAGCGTGGTGAAGGGATAATCAGCAATTTTCGGACGTGCCGCCGAAATAGAAGAGATCAGTGTTGATTTGCCGGCATTAGGAAAGCCAACCAAACCAATATCGGCAATAAGTTTCAGTTCGAGACGGATTTTCCGCTCTGCGCCTGGCCAGCCGGGTTCGGCATAGCGTGGCGCTTGGTTGGTCGAGGTGGTAAATTCGGCATTACCGCGGCCGCCGTTGCCGCCATACAACAGCGTTACCTCTTCGCCAGCCGTTGTGAGGTCGGCGAGGACTTCTTCGGTATCGGCATCGCAAATAACTGTTCCGCATGGAACCTGTACGACGATATCTTTGGCACTTTTACCTGTCCAATTAGAATTTGCACCGTCTTTCCCGTTATCAGCGCGATAATGCTGTTTATAGCGAAAATCCAGCAACGTTGTCATATTGGGGTTTGCACGGAAAATAATATCACCGCCTTTACCGCCATTGCCGCCATTCGGACCACCCATCGGGGCAAATTTTTCTCGGCGAAAACTAATAATACCTTTGCCACCGTTACCGGAAGCAATGTGAATGACAGCGCGATCAACAAACATAATCGAAAAGGAACAGTAAAAGAATTGGGAACAAGGCTCAAAAATATGCTTTTATGGTGCTGAGGTATGGACGGAAAAGCAGTGAAGTTATTGAGATGAGAAGTAGTTTGTTTTCTTCGGTATGCGCCGACATTGGCAATAATCGTTGGTCATCAGATAGTTTTACGGGTCAGCGCAGCACCGAACCCCTTTAAAACTGAGATGCCCCTCGATGTCACCACTCATCAAGAGGCACTCCCCTACTCACCTTTCACCACCACAACGAAAGGATTTTCTGAGAATCGTCGAGTAAATTTTTATCCAACTATTGAATTATCCAACTATGAGAACAATTTTCTTCAACTCAGGGAACGCTTTTTGACTAACTGGTGTTTAGTGCCGTTTCCCACCTGCGACAAACTTACACCTATACTGATAGAAATGCAAATTTTTTTCAATCATTCCACAAAAAAAAATGTAAGTCTTTTGTTGTCAGAAGATTAGATTTTGCGCTTTTCCGGCATATCACCCCGATATTATGAGGCTTTTCGCTCTGAGCGAATAAATGAGGCAGCGAGAAATAGCGTGTCTCTTGAATTGAAGGTGTAACCCGAAGTCTTGAACTCAACAATGGTCAAGTATCCAGATTTTATGAGGTTTTTGTACAGTGATACGATTACACCACATTCTTGATTCTCGCTTGTAAATAAACAGATTACTCATTATCTTTGTGCCTGGATGCCAAGACTATTGATTCCGAAATAAAGTGAAAGAATCACGTCAGACGGCACATAATTGCTAAAAAGGTGATGTATTCGTGCGACGGAAAAAGACACCGAAATTTTAGCATGAAAGAGTTCAAAACCATACAAAAGAAGGGCAAATGAATGAGTGAATTGGAGCCGATACAGCAATCACCCGTTGTTCAGCCAGAGCAGTCATTACAGGAAAAAATACTTTCTTTTGCACCACGCTGGTTGTCCCTGATTGCAGGTACGACACTTCTAGGATCTGCTGTCGTCGAGGTTGTAACAACTCAGACGGCAACTGTCAGCACCGAAATTATCGTTGGTATGGCAATAGGTTTATTTATTTATGCCTCAACAGGAAAACATCATGGAAAATCTTAAAATAATTCTTTCAAAGAACAATGACATTTTTGCTATTGTTGCTCTCATCTGTTCTACGGCAATGTTTATTGCCGGAATAGCTCTACAAACCCAAAGCAGTTCGATATTATGCTGGGTTGCCTTTATTATTGCCTTTCCTATTATGGTCAGAAAAGGTATTCTGTGAACGTCAAGTAAAAATGCCCTCAAAGCCCCATTAGCCAACATTCGCCATACGTCTGTCCCTACCATGCCCGTACTGCAAGAGGTTCTAATCGCTGTTCAATCATTTCACGTTTCGATTCGTACCACGAAGGAAGTTTTAGTGCGCTTCCGAGCGCTTCTTGCGTTTCGTCGGCAGTGAAACCGGGCGGGTTTGTTGCCACTTCAAACAAGATGCCACCGGGTTCGCGGTAGTAAATAGAGTGAAAATATTGTCGGTCAATCAAAGGCGTAACCTCAAATCCCTTTTCCAACAAAACTTCTCGTGTTGCAAGCAAGGTTTCGTCCGTGTCTGTGCCAAAGGCAATGTGGTGAACTGTTCCCGCGCCTTGCAATCCACGCTTTTCTTCGGGGTTGCCGATAATATCTACATAATTTCCCGCACCGCCCAAACCCGCTTCAAATCTCATTATATCGCCATGCTGCGCTACGAAACGGTGTTGCATTTGATGAGCCAAAAGGTCAATTGTTCGGTCACTGCTATTTTCCTGCAAAGCCACTGTGTAGAAACCGCGAATAGCGTGCTGCTCTGGTATAGAGCCGCTTACCCACGCTGGGCGCTCATCATTACCTGTTGCTACAAGTTCTATCCCTAAGCCATCGTGATCGTCAAAACGGATAAATTCTTCCTGAAAGCGGTTTTGAGGCTTACTTGCTATGATGTTAAACGTTTTGAGACGCTCTGTCCAAAAGCCGAGTGAGCCTTCAGGTACAGAAAATGCTGTGTACGACATTTGCCCATTGCCACGCCGACCGCGTTGAATCTGACCAAACGGGAAAAACGTCATAATGCTTCCAGGCGAACCCGTCTCATCGCCGTAGTAGAGATGATAGACATCGGGTGCATCAAAATTGACCGTTTTTTTGAGAAAGCGCAAACCAAGTATGCCTGCGTAAAAATCAACGTTGGATTGGGGTTTTCCGGCAATTGCCGTGACGTGGTGTAGTCCGTTAATGAGCGTTTTCATAATGATATTCTCCGATACGATAGTAAAGATTTCAATAAAAATATCTTTTTCTACAATTATTGTAGCTACAATGATTGTACGCAAAAATATCTACAAAGTTTCGCGCAATTTATTGAGAAGGACATTGAGTAATTGTGCTTCGAGGTCGGTAAATGCCGAAGAAGCCGTTGACTGGGGCGGTAATTCTTGCTGCCCGGCATCAATACGCGACAGGAGACTTTGTCCGTTTTTTGTGAGATAAATACATAACTCGCGTCGGTCTTCTTTGGACGCGACGCGGCGCACAAGGCGCTTTTCGGCAAGTTTGTCCAGCAGCCGCGTTGTGTTGGAATTGCGGTCAATCATGCGCTCAGTAATATCCTTCACACAAACAGGATTGGGATGCTGTCCGCGAATAATGCGCAGCACGTTAAACTGCTCATTCGTTATATCGTAATCTTTCAAACGCCGATTAACACGTGCTTTCAGAAGACTTGCCGTTAGCATCACGTTGAGTTCCGCTTTATGAACTTCGCTTTGGAAATGCGATGTTTTCAGTTCTTCCTCAATAGTCATAGAGAAAATTATTGTTGGTACAATGATAGAGACAAACTGGACAGCCAAACAAAAGCCGCTATCCAACTGGAGTGCAAACGAAGTTTACATTTTGCTTCTGCGAACTGCGTTCGCACTCCTTTTCGGCGACGGCTCTTTGTATAATTCACCCGTCAAAACATCACTTATCCGCTTCGCCCATCACGGGGTCAATCGAACCAATAATAGCGACAACATCCGATATCATCGACCCTTCAGCCATATAGGGAAGCGCTTGAAGATTCGTCGTTGAGGGCGACTTAATTTTACATTTCCACGGCTGCCCGGAGCCATCACTGACGACGTAGAAACCAAGCTCGCCTTTCGAGTTTTCAATCGAAGCGTATGCCTCGCCTTTAGGCGGCATCGTGCCGTAATTCACCAGCATAAAATCGTTAATCAGTTCTTCCATGCGGGTATAAATCTCGGCTTTGCGCGGTGCGACGTGCTTGGGATTATTCGCCAAAACGGGACCTTTGAGCGTTTCGAGTTTGTCGATGACTTGATGCAGGATTTTCACACTTTCCCACATCTCCGCGCCACGCACTTTGAACCGCGCCCACGAATCGCCGTCGGTGTCGGTGATAACATCAAAATCAACCTTGTCGTACTGCATATACGGCTTCAATCGGCGTAAATCGTATGCCACGCCCGAAGCCCGCAAGCAAGGTCCCGTCACGCCAAGCGCAATCGCTTTTTCTTTCGGTAAATAGCCCACACCTGCCATGCGGTCAATAAAGATGCGGTTTTTCATCACCAAGCCTTCACTTTGCTTGAGTTTCGCCGGAAACTCGTTGAGCCATTGACGAATGGTTTTCAAAAGTTCGGGATGAGGGTCGTTTGCAACGCCACCGATGCGTGAGTAGCTTGTTGTGAAGCGTGCGCCGCAGATTTCTTCAAAAAGGTCGTAGAGCTTTTCGCGCTCGGCAAACGTCCAGATAAAGACTGTCAGCGCCCCAACGTCCATCGCGGTACAACCCATTGCCAAAAGGTGCGAAGAAAGCCGTGCCAATTCGCATACCATCATCCGTACCCACTGTCCGCGTTCCGGCACTTCCACGTTTGCCAATTTTTCAAACGCCATCGTTACGGCAACATTATTGGACATTGGTGCGATATAATCAAGGCGGTCGGTGTGCGGGATAAACTCATGGTAATTCATGTTTTCCGCCAATTTCTCAAACCCGCGATGCAGATAGCCGAGTTCGGGGACGCATTTGACAACAGTTTCGCCATCAACTTTCAGCAAAACGCGCAGTACACCATGCGTTGCGGGGTGTTGAGGTCCCATATTCAGCACCATCTCGTTCTCTAATGGGTCTTCAACCATGATGCTGGTGTCTTTGTCCAGCACCTTTTGAATCATCTTATTTTGCCGGACGTGGCGGATGCGCTCTAGCGTTGTCGTGGCGGTCAGGGGGATAATGTCTTTATCCATAGTGCTTTTTTGAAATGTGGGTAATGAGGGCTGTGAATGTCTTGTGTTCTGAAGGTCGCATGATTACTCATCCAGCATCGTAATAATCTCTCGCACGGCTTGAAAGCCTTCTTTTAGATTGCTTACCGTGTTCAAGCCTTGATAATACGCCGCAATGTGCAAGGTTTTATAGGCAATCGTCAGACTTTGCGAAAATTTTCCATTGTGCGGAATGTGCTTTTTCTTTGCCGCCCAATATTCCTCAATGGATTTGGGAAGAGCCTCCATCGCAACGCCGCGTCCAACCAAATACGCATCCATCGCCTTCAATGCAGCAAGATACGCTATTCCGGCTCCTTCGCGGACGTATTTTTCGTCAACGTACAACTTGCCATCTATCGGGCTTTTGCTCACGGTTTCTTTGCCGTTTGCCAGATAGCGCCGTGCCTCTTTCATCAGGCGTTGCTTCGATTCGACAAGTTCCGTGTTGTGATGGACATTTTGGGACATTGCTTGTAGCGATAATGAAGGGAAATCCGATAACGGCAACAAAAGCCAAAGCTACAAAATCTATGGCTAAAAAACAACGTTTGTCTCGCCCGCACTATGACTTTTCGGCATAGTAAACCATGACCATTTCGCATAGAAAGTCCTGACCAAGAGCATCATGTTTCCGGCACGGAAAACAGCGAATTTTGTCCCAATCAATCAAGAACAATTATTCACACAAATCGATACAAACAATTTTTTTATCTTTTTTCACCCCTTTCTGTGAGCGCAATTATGTACCCCTCCAAAGACTCCCTGCCACTAAGGATGCACCTCGCCCATTTGATGCTGTGCGTCGTTTTTTTGAGCATTGCTCTTGCTCTGTCGCTTCAGGCTCAGACTTTTACGCTGTTTGAAGCAGTTCCGTCCGTATCACCAAGCACAGCGTCATCTCGTCTGCAAGGCGCTTCAAACCGTGCGAAACAAGCATTTTCCCGCTATGCGCTCTTGACGCTTAAACAAGATGTTTTTCGGCAAATGCTCTCGCAAAAACGCCAAAGCCTTTCCCTGGCGTTACCGCTTGAAGGGCGAATGGTGAAGGTTTCGTTGCAGTCCTACAATGCTTTTACGCCCAATGCAACCTTTACGGCGAAAACCGCCAATGGCGAGATGCTCATTGCCCTTGATGATGATTTTATGCTCTATCGCGGCGCGATTGATGGCGAAAAATCATCGCTTGTCAATATGAGCGTAAGCGGTGGCAAAATGATGATGACACTGCGTTCCGGCGGCGAAACCTTCAACATCGAATCTGTTCCCACTAGCCCGGACGACGCTTCACAAGCCACTTCCGAGAACAGCGACGTGTACGCCCTTTATTCCTCCAACGACCTCAATACGCCACGTGCATTTTCCTGTGATGCTGCCGATTCCGACCACGATGCTGACCACGACCATACAGGCGACACGCGGCAGCAATCCTCAAAAAATGGCGCATCCTTACAATCCGCATCGCGCCTTGAAGCGGAGATAGCGGTCGTTATTGATTTTGCCACCTATCAAGCACTCGGCGCTAGCCAATCGCAAGCCACACAGTATGCCGGAAGCGTGATTGCGGCAGTCTCGCAAATTTACGAGCGCGACATCAATACGCAACTGCGCGTTTCTCACGTTCAAGTCTGGACAACGCCCGACCCTTACGCAAGTTTGAACTCACCCGGTGCAATTTTGCCTTCTTTGGCAAATATTTGGAATACCACACACGCGGGCATTAACCGCGATTTGACGCATTTGCTGTCCTCACGCTCACTCGGCGGCGGTATTGCCTATTTGAATGCGCTTTGCAGTCGCACTGGCGGCTATGGGGTTTCGGCAAATTTACGAGCCGCCTTTCCGATTGATCCGGGTTGGACAACGATTGTTGTTGCACATGAACTGGGACATAATTTCGGGTCGCCACACACGCATAGCTGCACATGGGCGGGCGGTCCACTTGATAGGTGCGCCATCGAACCCGGTCAAACCTGTATTTCCGCCGTTGTTCGCAGTCGCGGAACGATTATGAGCTATTGCCATACCTTGTCCGGCGGTATTGCCAATATTGATGTGATGTTCCATCCGCAATGTGCTGCTCTCATGCGCACTCGCGCCGAAGCCGCATCGTGCCTGAGCGTGGCGGGTGTTGTCGCGCAAACTTCTTCTATCACGTCCTTCAACCCCACAAGTGGCGGTCAGGGCGCTTCGGTGGTCATATCGGGTACAAACTTCGTGAACGTAAGTGCTGTGCGCTTTGGCGGCGTGGCAGCGCAATCGTTTACCGTCAACAGCCCTACGCAGATTACAGCAGTTGTAGCGGCGGGCGCAAGCGGCATGATACAAGTTGTTACGGCAAATAATACCGCCATTTCTGCACAGCCGTTTACCTTCACGCTGCCACCCGCTTCGATTACCTCCTTTACGCCAACAAGCGGCGGACAAGGTGCGTCAGTCATCATCACAGGAAGTGGATTCGCCAACGTAGCATCGGTGAGCTTCGGCGGCACGAATGCTGCGTTTTTCACCGTCAACAGCCCCACACAAATCACGGCAATTCTTGGTGCGGGCGCAAGTGGAACAGTGCAAGTGGCAACGTCGCAAAACACGGCTATTTCTGCGCAAAATTTTACCTACGTTGCACCGCCGCCGCCCGCTTCAATAAGCGCTTTTGCACCCTTGAGCGGCACACAAGGAACAACGGTTGTGATTACAGGTAATAATTTCACCAACGTAAGCGCCGTGCGCTTTGGCGGCGCGGCTGCTCAATCCTTCACGGTCAACAGTCCCACACGCATTACCGCCATTGTTGGTGCGGGTGCAAGTGGAACGGTGCAGGTTGTGACGCTGAATAACACTGCCTTTTCTGCTCAAGCATTTACCTTTATCGGTGGCGGTGGAAATGGCGGAAATACTGGGCAACAGCAATCGGCAAGTATCAGCTCATTCGCTCCGACAAGTGGAAATGCCGGAACTGCTGTTCTTATAACTGGTAGCGGGTTTAATTTAGCCAGTGCAGTACGCTTTGGTGGGGTGAACGTGCTTTATTTCTCGGTGCTGGACAATACACGCATCACAGCAATTATCGCACCGAACAGCCCATCAGGAGCAATACAAGTCGTTACGCCGACCAATACTGCCGCATCGTCGCAGTCCTTTACCATCACGACCAGCAACGGCAATGGCGGTAATTCAGGCGGCAACGGTGGAAATGGCGGTAACGGCGGAAATGGTGGTAATGGCGGCAACACAGGGCAGCAACTCGCCGCTATCACTTCCATCACGCCGACAAGTGGTGGTCGAGGCACACGAGTCGTTATTTCGGGAATAAATTTCCACAACGCTACTGCCGTGCGCTTTGGCGGCACGGAAGCACAATCCTTTACGATTGACAGCCCAATGCAAATTACGGCTATTGTTGGAGTCGGCTCAACGGGCGCGGTCGAAGTCGTTACGCCAACTAACACGCCTGCTTCTTCCCAAAGGTTCACCGTTCCGGCAGGTGTGCAGCCAGCAACTTCGGCACTCTCTTTTCCGGCACTGCGCGTTAATACGGACTTTACCATGACACTCTCTTTGCAAAATACGTCGTCATCGTCCGCATTCACGATGCGTTCGGTCGGCATTTCCGGTACTGATGCTGCCGATTTTAGTATCGTCAGCAACTCCCACCCCGTCGGTACAGCACTCGCAGCAGGTGAAACGCAGAGTATTGCCGTCCGCTACCGCCCCACAGCGCTTCGCGGGCGCTCTGCCATGCTGCGCCTCGTGTACGATGGGCAGCCAGAGCCGATAGAAGTGGCGCTCTTTGGCGCGGTTGACACAAGCACCGTGCTGACGCTGCATCCGCAATCGTTAACCATGCCTTTAACACGCGCCGGAGAAGTCTCCACACCGCTTCAATACAGTGTGCAGGGCTGGGCGCTTGCCGCTCCGCTTGTAGTCTCTGCTTCGGGGGATATTCAAATAGCACTTTCTTCCACTGGTACATGGCAATCACGCTTGGAGATACCAATTCCCAAGCAACAAGATACGGGCGTTTTTCGTGCAAGTCTTTGGGTTCGCGGGCTGCCGCGCCGAGATGGTGTGTTTCAAGGAAGTATTCTTCATTGGTCGGGCAATGCCGTGGCGACACTCCCCGTTATTGGCTTTACGCATCGTTCGTTCCTGACTCATCAGCCGGAACTGCGCTTTGGGAATATTCCGTTTGGTCAAAGTACGGTCGCATCGTATCTCCTTCAGGCAACCAATCTTGATGCGCCCGTCGTTGTGACCGCCGCAACGGGTGTGATGATTTCTCTCGGCAGAAATGGTCCTTGGAGTCAGGAATTACGTCTTTCGCCGATAGAAAGAACGGTTGCGGATGATATTTTTGTTCGCATCATTGCCAGTACGCAGGGAACGCTTGTAAGCCGCATCACGCATAGCGTCGGTGATGTTCGCTCGGTGCTGACGGTGCAAGCAGTTATTACGGTGCCAGTCGCCACATTTCGTTCTCCACAAGCCCAATTCGGCGTACTCAATTTCGGCTATGTGCCTCAGCGCCTCACCTCGACGGCGACATATTTGCTGGAGGTGACGAGAGCCACAACGCCGATAACGCTTGTTGCGTCGGAGGGTTTCAATCTTGCTTTTTCGGAAGGGGACACAGGGCAGCAGAGGTTGACGATTCCGCCGCATAACACCTTGACACGTCATTTTATCGTTGTTCGCTTTGCGCCTCGTTGGTCGGGCATTTTCTCAGGCGCAATCGTACACCAGCTAAATGGCACAACCGCGACCTTGCGTTTGCTCGGCACAAGCAGCGCTCCAAGCATGGTGATTAAGGGTTTGGATGTGTCAAGAACAATAGATTTTGGTGCTGTAACTCGCAACCAGCCTAGCGCTATGAGCGCTTACCAACTTGATTGTGACGGTGTAGCGAACCCGATACAGATTACAGCTCCACGCGGTGCAGAAATCAGTTTAAGCCGCTTTGGAGGATTCGCCTCCGCATTAACACTCACACCGCATGAAGGAGTGATGGTTGCAACAATCGTTGTGCGTACAACTGAAGCCGTTATCGGTAATGTCTATCGTGGAGAAATCATCCATAGCGCCAGCGAGAAAGGTACTGCCTTGCAGACAAGTGTTTTTCTGACGGCAAATCTCCCCGAAGCCTTATCGCAAGCAGACCGCAACACTGATACGGAGAATATGACGGCTGACGACGCACAAGCACAAAGCTATCCCAATCCTTTTACCAACGAAACGACTATCGCATGGACGCAGCGTGAACAAGGTTTGACGCGGGTTGTGATTCTTTCGTCCAATGGTGTTACGGTTCGGACACTGACGTTGTCCGGCTCTCAAACGGGAAAACAGCGTATTGTCTGGGATGGGCGTGGCGAAGGAGGGCAGACGCTTGCTGGCGGCGTGTATTTTGCCCACATACAAACAATCGGCACAACAGGCGGAAAGCGTGTTGCGATAATGCTTGCGCGGTAATTATATGTAGATACTAGTATAGGGTATTCTGATAAGCCCAAACAAAAGCGTCGCCCGCCTAACAGGAGTGCGAACGAAGTTTGCAACAACGAAAATGCAGACTCCGTTCGCACTCCTTTTTAGCGGTGATACCTCTGGGGTATTTCAAAATAGGGCAATCGCATGAAAAAGGTAGGAAAAACGTCGGACAGTGCGGAAATTTGCCTTCATAGCCAAGAAGTTTTTCCTCTCTTCGCATGATACCTTTGGGAATATCTCCCGAATGCCGGATACCGAAACCTTCCACTAGTGCTTTTTGCGCTGAATGAGCGCTGCCGATATTGCGTTGGAAGGAACAACGGTCAATATTGATGGCAAAACACTTCGTCGCTCCCATCATCGGAGCAAGGGCGTAAAAGCGCTTCAGATGGTCATCGCCTTTGCTTCTAAGTATGGGCTGGTTCTGGGCAACGCTGCACCGAAGAGAAGTCCAATGAAATCAAGGCAATACCCGAACTCCTTGCTCTGCTCTACCTCGAAAGGGTGCATCGTCTCAATTAATGCGGTGGGAACGCAGACCGAGATTGTCGAGACCATTCGGGAGAAAGAAGCGGATTATCTTCTGCTAGTCCAACCAACCAAACAACGCTTCAGAACGAGGTTGAAGTATGCTTCGCCAAAGCCAAGCAATGGCAGGGCGTTCAGCATACGACACACCGAAGCATCGATGGTGGAGACGAGCAGGTTGAAATCCGCACCTGCTCTGGTCAATGCCGTTACCGAGGGCTATGGCAGAACAAGCCGAGCGCTGGAAAGACCTCCGCAGTATTGCGGCGGGTTCGTACCGATTACAACTTATTTCGTCGTCGGAAATACTGCTTGGGCGAGTCGATATTGTGCGGTAAAGCGCTTGAAACCAACGTGAATTTGTCGAAAGTTTGTACTTTTTGGTTGCTCAATGAGGGCAAAAAAAATGACAAATCCGCAATGGGGTCGCGGATTTGTCAAACGGAAAACGGTCTCCACTCTATCATTCTCAAGAAAAGAATCATGCGAACTACACGAACTACAACGCCAGACTTCCTGATATTGCGAGAGAATTGTCTCTACGCATCAGGATTCATCACTCTCATAACAATATAAAGAACGAACAGAACACCCATCACAGCCGTCAAGGCAATTTTTGTGCCTTGCGGACGGGATTCCGATTTCCAAATACCATAGATGCCAACAGGCAAGATCAAAAGCGAAAGCACAACGACAAGCCATGTTTTGTCGTACCATTTTGCTGCAACTTCAGACATAACTGCTCCTTGGAGAAGAGAGATTGAAAAAACTGTGAGAACGATTATCACGCCACATTGTAACGATTGAGAGCGAAAATACTCATTTTGTGCGGCTTCCGAAACCGTCCGTACAGTAGCAGGAGAATAGAACTTTATAGTTTCATATTTCGGCAAGTTGGAGGGAAATGACTCGTGTCTTTTGCGCGGCTCACTCAAAATCGTTGTGATAATGGGAAAGATTGCGGCGAAAACGCTCCACACCGCCTCCGGTCTTGCTTTTGCGGGAAATTTCTGCTTCGAGACGCTGTGTAAATGCTTGTGCTGCGTCATAGCCGTAGGCACGGAGGAGATAGTTCAGTGCAATGACTTCCGCAATAACCGTAATATTTTTGCCGGGGAGAATCGGCAAGCGGACGTAGGAAATGGGCGCGTCCAGGATTTGGATGGTTTCGGGGTCAAGCCCCGTACGGGTATAGGGCTTGGCATCGTCCCAATGCTCCAATTCCACGACGATTTCTAAGCGTTTTTGATAGCGCACAGCACGAATACCAAACATTTGCCGAATATCTATCAGCCCCAAGCCGCGTACTTCCATGAAGTGCTGCACAAGTTGTGTGCCTGCACCAATCAAAATATCATCCCGCTTTTGCGTCAAAATCACCACATCGTCAGCCACAAGGCGATGTCCGCGCTCAATGAGGTCAAGCGCAATTTCACTTTTGCCAATGCCGCTTTTGCCAATAAACATGATTCCAACGCCGTACACATCCACAAATGAGCCATGCAACGAGACCTGCGGAGCAAAATGTGTGTCAAGAAACTCCGAAAGAATATAGGTGACGCGCGTGGTTTCAAGCGGGGTCTGGAAAAGCGGGATACTGTATTCGGTTGCGAGTGTGATAATTTCTTCATCAAGCGTGTGATTATTCGTCAAGATAATGCACGGTATCTCGAATTGCGCCATTGTGCGAAATGCCTGTTGACGCTTTTTCGGCGTAAGGCTTTCCAAATAATACATTTCCGTATTGCCGAAAACCTGCACACGGTGATAGGTGAATAAGCCAACATAGCCCGCCAATGCTAACTGCGGTCGGTGAATATTTTTATCCGTAATTTTGCGCTTTGGTTCGACGCTTTTATTGATTTGCTCAAGCGGCAATCGCAGCATCGGGGATTGTACCATTTCCTCGACGGTGATTGGTAGCGGTGCAATGGGCTGGGGGTGCAGGTTCATAAATGCAGCGTGGAAGCGGGTTGAAGAAAATTACAACAACATTGTAGAGAGAAACAAACAACGACACCGAGAACATATCAAGGTGTCGTTGTATGATGTAGAAAAGATGATGGCACTGGGCTTAGAGCTGAACGTGTTGTTTCGTTTTTAATTTGTTTAGCTGGCGAATCATTTTCTCTGCCCCTTCGTGTAAACTCTTAGAAAAATCTTCGCTGGACTCTTTTGCAACAAGGGTGTGGTCGTGGACGTGAACGACAAACTCAGCAATTTTAACGGAATCGTGCATACGCTCAAAACTCAGAATAACCTCCGTACTAACGATGTGGTTGTAGAATTTCTCAAATTTTTTAGCAAACGCGATTGCCTCTTCCCTCAAGGACGGTTTTGCATCAAAGTGGCGGGCTGTTACTTTAATCTCCATGATACACCTCGTAAAGGTAAACCAAAACTGGTAATTAGTGATTCGACAATACCAAATTACATTAGCGATGTACAAGATGAAAGGAAATAACACGAAATCAGAAAAAAAATTTACCAAATCATAATATTTCTAGTGAATTGTTTTACATAGCTTTAACAAAAGGAGTCAAAAAAAAATCTTTGAAAATTAGCGTATCTTTGCAATTTTAGTAACTTGGTTGCGTTTTGCAGAAACAATTCTGCACAAGCAGCACTTGTACAATCTTTCCCTTTATCGGCTTCGCTTCAGCCACGGAGAAATACATCGCACAACGCTACACCTTAGTATGGACGCGCTCTTTTGGTGTTTGCTATTGGACACAATAGCACCGATATAAACCTGAAAGTGTTGTGTATTTTTCCACACGTTTCCCCAACGAACTATGTCGAAGCATCATATCCTCTGGGTTGACGACGAAATAGACCTTCTTCGCCCTCACATTATCCTCCTCCAACAGCGTGGTTACGACGTTTCGACGGCAACCAACGGCGAGGATGCTATCGAACTTTTTAAACGTGAGCGGCATAATCTTGTTTTTCTCGACGAGTCGATGATTGGCATGAGCGGCTTGGAAACGCTGTCCGTGCTGAAAGATATTGATAATTCCGTGCCAGTAGTGATGGTAACGAAAAACGAAGCCGAAACCGTTATGGAAGAGGCTATCGGACGCAAAATCAACGATTACCTCACCAAGCCCGTAAACCCCGCTCAAATCCTCGCTGCGTGTAAGAAATTTCTTGAATCCGACAAAATCACAAGCCAGAAATTTACCCAAGATTACCTGCAAGGATTTACCGAAGTGTCGCGCCGCCTGATGGAAGGCTTGACGTGGCACGATTGGGTGGATATTTACACGAAACTTGTTAATTGGAGCATGGAACTGGACAAATTCCCCGATTTGGGATTGTCCGAAACATTGGCAAATCAATGGCGCGAGTGTAATAATGAGTTTTCGCAGTTTGTGGAAGATTCCTACAAAGGCTGGCTCAAAAGCCCTGAGGATGCCGATTCTCCCTTGCTTTCGCCGAAGATTTTGGATAAATATATCGTTCCGGCGATTAAAACCGATGCTCCGGTGTTCTTTTTTATCGTTGATTGTATGCGGCTGGATCAGTGGTTGCTGATGGAAGAACTCTTGCGACCACATTTTACCGTTAAAAAAGACTACTATTGCGGTATTCTGCCCACCGCTACGCCCTACGCTCGTAATGCCATTTTTGCGGGACTTTTCCCGGATGAAATTCAAAAGCATTACCCCGAATGGTGGGTGGACGGAAGCGGCGACGATCATGGGCAAAATCGCTACGAAAAAGACCTACTCAATAAGTTCTTAGAGCGCCGCAGAATCAAACTCCGCAATGATGTGAAATATGTAAAAATCATTGACACGGATTTTGGTAAAAAAATTGAGAACGAGATTTTGAGCTATGCGAACAACCATTTGAACACGATTGTTGTGAATGTCGTGGACATGATTGCGCACTCGCGCTCGGACTATCCGATTTTGAAGGAAATCGCTCCGAATGAGTCGGCGTACCGTTCGCTAACGCGCTCATGGTTTCAGCACTCCAGTCTTTATGGGATGTTGAAGGCGATTGCCAGCATTAAGAATGCGAAAATCATCATTACTACCGACCATGGCTCAGTGCGCTGTATGCACGGCGCAAAGGCACTTGGCGACAAGGATACTTCGACGTGTTTACGTTTCAAATTCGGGCGCAATGTCAAAGCCGATAAGCGCCATTCGCTGATTATTGAGCGCCCCGAAGAGTATCATTTGCCCAAACATGGCGTTGCGACAAACTATATCATTGCCAAAGAAGATTATTACTTTGTTTATCCGACCGATTACAATCATTACTTGAATCATTACCGCGACAGCTTCCAGCACGGCGGCATCTCGCTTGAAGAGATGATTTTGCCCGTGATTCACCTCGAAGCTAAATAGCGCATACAACCAAGGCAGGGTGTCGTATCATGGAAGGTACGCGCTCTGCCTTTGCTCACTTAACCTTCTTTCTGCATGGAACGACAGCTACATACGACACAGAACAAAACAGAAACCGTTCTTTTGGGTAAAGAATTTGCTGCACGGCTTGTGCCGGGTGATATCATTGCACTCTATGGCGACCTTGGCGCTGGCAAAACCGAGTTTGTACGCGGCGTGTGTGATTTTTTTAGTGTCGGCGATATTGTTTCCAGCCCAACCTTTACGATTATCAACTCGTATAGCGGTGTTCTGCCGAATGATGATGAAGATGAAATACGGATTTATCATCTCGACCTCTACCGCATCAATTCTGAGCGCGAACTCAGCGAGATTGGTTTCGACGAATGTATGGCAGCAGAAGACGCAATAAAACTTATCGAATGGGCAGACAAAGCACAAGCAACCATGCCGCCGGCACGATATTCCGTTATTTTTCGACTAGACGAACAGGACGAAGATAAACGGAGCATCGAGGTGCGCCGCACGGAAGTTACGGACGTAATAGAGCCGATAGTGGTTGCGTCCTGATTGACATCGAAGAGCATACAAATCAACATCTTATCACTCAACTTTTCATTATTTCTCCCAATTTGCCATGGCAAAACAACAATCGCGCACCGTCGGTAAACAGCGCACCGCCACAACGACCAGTTTTTTCGCCCCCAACGGCGAAGTGACTTCGTTTCAAATGTGGATGCTTATTCCGCTTCTGCTTAACCCCTTACTGCTCATTAACAGCCTTTCGGCGCTGCCTTTTAGCGGCATGATACTGTGGACGGTTCTCGCTGCCGCAGCCTGCTTCTTCACCATTCGCGCTCCTTGGACGCTTATTGCTGCTAACCCGCTCTACATTATGAACGGCGTACACACGGTGGATTTCTACATCAAAGCCGTGTACATCGCAACGGTATTCGCTCTGACATTCCTTTTTACCAAATCTCCGCGCAAAGAAAATGCGCCATTGCAATTCACGATACCGGAGCTGCTCTGGCTGGGATACATGGTCTGGGGCGCAATCGCGCTTACGTGGTCGTTTAATCCCGTTCTTGGGTATGAGCGCCTTGTCTATATCACGGCTTACGGTATTGGCGGTTATATTTTGGGCAAACAAACACAGTTCTGGAAATCCCGCCTTTTCTGGGATGTTTTCGCAGCAACAGCACTGATTGTGGGCATTATCAATATGTTCATGTACTTTCTGGGCGACGACGCAAATCTTCCGATGCGCCATATCCAAATGGACAAGCCCTTTTTCGATATGCCATGGCGCTCTATCGTCTCGTTTGACTGGATTATGTCCGCAGGTCGCCCATCGTCAACACTGGCGTACCGTGCGTATGCTGCAACGTACCTGACAATGGCATTGCCCTTTTTGGCGTGGTATATGCTCTCCAAGCACGTTCAAACACTCGGACGCTTTCTGTTTGCCTCTTCTGCCTTTGCCGCTACAACGATTATGCTCTTCCACATCCGCGCACGTTCCGGCTGGATTAGCTTTTTCGTGACCTTCACCGTTTTGGCGATTATTTTTGTGATGCAAAAACGTTGGAAAGAAGTAAAATTCTTGCCCCACACTGTTGCCGTCTTGGTTATTACCGCTATCATTAGCTTTTTGCCACCGAGCCAAGATTTCATCAACAAGGACACGAACCCGCAAAAGCTGAAAGGTACGAGCAAAGAATTTACCTCGACAGCGCTAACCAGCATGGGGCGCGTTATGACCTCTGACCACAACGACCGCTTTGACTTTTGGAGTATGTCCAAACGTATTGCCTTTGAAAAGTCTTCACGCGACAAATACGAGCATCCGATGGGCATACCCGCATGGATTCTTGGCACGGGTATTGGTCAATTCCCTTTGTATGTGCCGATGTACACGCCAATTCTGCACAATCTGGGCGCGGAAATTCACAACGACTGGATGCAATCCTTTGTTGAACTTGGTCCTATCGGATTTCTGTGCTGGAACGGCTTCATGCTTTCCCTGCTCTATTTCGGATGGCGCGAGCGTAAAAATGGCTTGATGTATGCTTCCATTGGCGGCGTACTGGCATGGGTATTTGTAACGCAAACCGACTTTGCTACGCCTCGTGTGTATGCGGCAGTGTGGGTGGGCGGTATGGCGGCAATGATTTGCTCCGAAGCGAATGCTGCGCCCGTCTTTACGCTCCGAATGCCCGGACAGGCATGGTTGCGCCGTTTGGCAGGAGTGTTTTATATTTGGGTTGCTGTTTCGTGGGGTGCAATGATGTGGTGCGACCGCCAAATCTACGTCATGCTTACCAAAGGCGAGCCAGTAGATGTGGTCACAGACCGACTTTTCGGCACCGTTAGCGGGCAGCGTAATTGGAATAGCATTCCAAACGTTTTCGGAAAATACTTGATTTTTAGCCCTGTTTCCGATATGCAACGCGCTATCCAGCAACAAACCGACAAGCTCTATGCTAATCCGCAACAAAATGAGCAGATGATTCGCTCAATGCAAGAGATTGAAAAGCGCGTCTTGAAAGAACTGCTCGTGATGCACCCAAATAACTATCAGGCACTTGGTCGTTTGTCCGAAATCAATTTCCGACAAGGCAACTACAAAGACGCTTACGAGTGGATTAACAAGTACCTCGACCTCAAACGCGACGACTTCAATTTGTATCTTTTCCGAGGACAGGTTCAGCTAGAACTCGGCGACAGCCTTGCCGCCGGAAAATCCTTCTACCGCGCTGTACAGCTTGGTTCGCAACAACCAATGGTACAAGATTTCTGGCAACGCCGTATTACGCGCAAGACGCAGGAAGAAGTCATTAGCTTGATGAAAGCGCAAGCACAAAATACGGACGGCAATAAATAGCCCTACGACCAATAACCGTGCGCTTTGCACCAAAAATAAACGGGCTGTTTCCAATTCAAGGAAACAGCCTGTTTTTTTGTGGGATGACGTATGGATCTCTGCACCGTCAGCAACTCACCCGCCGGACGAGATCAGAAGCCGCCAGACGGGGATATCCGCTCCTTCTGCTACGCATACGCGATCTACACCAACCAAACGTCGCTTACCTCTCATCCGTGCCCTTCCTTCTCATATGCGGCGGATAGCTATACTCACGAAGGGTGAAAATTGCATACGCAACACCCCGCTTGGTCGGCAGCGTATTGGATCTCCTCGTCCGCCGGATGGGAAGAGCTTTTCGGCTTTTTTGAGTATATGCAAAAAAGGCTTTCCACGAATGGAAAGCCTTTTTTATATCTTCTTCATTGTTGCGATCGCTTACCGCGCAATCAGCATTCTCTGATGCGCACGAATACTCGCTCCGGCGATGCGCACGATATAGACACCATTGGCAAAAGCATTCATATCAACCTGCATAACCGTGTTTGCCGTTGCAATATCCGCGCCGAAGACCTCTTCGCCACGCATATTGATAACCGACAGCCGTGCCGCACCAGTAAATGCCGGAATCCGAACAAACGCCACATCGCTCACGGGATTGGGCGATATGCTGAGATTCTGTGCCGACGGAACATCTTCCGTTACACTCGCTAAAAGCGCACTACTGAGTGGTTTTTGCAGAATGATGGATTTTTCAATAGCGGCGGGATTCTCTGCAATAACTTGCGCCGTCGCATTAGCATAACCGGGCTTGTCAACGATAAGCGTGTATTGCCCATACTCCACCATTCCCGCATCAAAATTGCCGCGGTTGTCGGTCAATGTCTGCCCAACAACTTCACCCGCTTCATTGAGCATGAAGACCGATGCTCCCGCAACGCTTTCGCCACTTGAACCCGCATCACTACTTACTGTGCCGGAAACCGTTGCAGCAGCCACAGCCAGACCCGTGCGGCGTGAGGCAAGCGTAACGGTAACGCGCTCGTTGCTCGCCGCACCAACCGTGATGCGAGTCGCCTCGCGCCAGCGTGTCGTAGCGGTCGTTCCGACGGCGTAGTAGCCAGAAGCAAAATCGCGCTCACTGTTCGGGAAGGCTTGCAACACGTATTCGCCTGGCGTAAGATTCCGCAGCGTAAATGCGCCCGTGCTGTCAACATTTTCCGTGCGAACATCCAACGAGGCGTATTGCGGTGTGCTGGCAGTTGTTGCCGTCATAAACGCAATAATCCGTCCGCCAATTCCTGCACCTGCTGTGCTTTGAACTTTGCCCGTGATAGCATTCGCAAATGTTGGGCGGTCTTGCAACGCAAAATTGATATTGGTAATATCGCCCGAAAGCCTGAAACGGCGGGCTTCAGCGAGATTCAGCGTATTGTCGAAATATTGTGGAAGCAATTGCGGCGGCTTGATGGTCGCTGTCGTTGGACGCGGCTCATCGGGCAGAGCGCGGAAGGTGTAAATATAGCGATTGTCCAACTGCGTCAAACGGTAATTTCCTTGCGCGTCCGTGCGAGCGGTACGGCGAATAATCGTGCCATTAACCAAAAGCGGATCAGCATCGCCAACGGCTTCAATCATTGCGGCAACAGCCGTTCCGTCTAAACGACGGGTTACACGTCCACTAACCGCAAAAAACCGTGCTGCCGGACGGCGCGGTACAACGGCGGAAACGCCAATCGTGTCGCCGCAGCGCACCGTGATTTGCGCCGCTCGGTCAGGTGTGGAGACGGTTGCGGTGGTATTGCCCGCACTGCCGCCAAACCAGACTTCATTGGATTCGCCCGTGAGAATACTCAAAATATACGAATTTGCTCCAAGCGGCAGCGAATACACGCCATTGCGAATCGTTGCTGCGTAGGAGAACGGCGTATTGCCAACAGAAGCAGCCGTAACATTCGTGACCAATGCCCTAATCGTGCCATTAACCACTACTGTTCCGTCTGTATAGCGCACCACTCCTCGCACCACGCCACAAGAAACAGCCTGAGCGTACATCGTGAATGCTTGCCGTGCTTCCGCAGGGCGCGGTGTGCCGTTGGGCAGACGGGCAAAAATTTCCATTGTGAACTCTCCGCCCATGCTTGGTGTCCAGCGAATCTCACCGCTCACCGAATCAATACGAGCGCCTTGCGGAGCGCGTCCCAGCGAATAAATTATCGTGGCGGTTGTTGGTCGAGAGGCTTCGGCGCGAGCGCGATACACAAATTCTCGCCCAATATCCACCCTCACTGCTGGCGGATTACTGGTGAAATTGAGCGTTATCGGCGCATCGGCAACGTTTACTTGATATGTTTGCGTGGTTGTGAGACCTGGATTCGATAGTAATGCCGCACGAATATTGACGGTGAATGAACCCGACGCAGTCGGCATCCAGCGCACCGTCCCGCGTGTTGCATCAATCGTCATGCCCTGCGGCGGATTGACGAGGCTAAAGATAAAGGCAGGAACAAAGGCGGGTATGCCAATCAGTCCGCCAGTGGGGTTCGGTAGAATCCCGGCGGACGACATCACATTGCCATAGCTCACAACGGGAGAATACATGTATGCCGCTCCAACTCTTGCTTCGCGTGGCGGCTGTGAAAGGAACAGCATTCGTGCCGTGCTGACGCGAAGGCGAAACTCTTGCGTGACGGTTTGTGTTGTGGAACCGCCCACAACGTTTGCCCGCAGAACAACACGGATATTTGCGGCAGTCGTCGGAGTTGTCGGTGACCAGCGCACAACGCCGGAGGTGCTTTCAACAGTCATGCCGCTTGGTGCTTCGACCAAGACATAGTTCATCGGGACACGCTGTTGAATTGGTAAAATTGAAATATCGCCCGGACGTGTGGCATCTGCGGTAATACTCACTCCCGGCAAAAGAGCTACTGCATTGTACAAATAGGGCTGCCCGACAAAGGCTTCCGTTGGAGGGCTGCTCAGAAAGAACGGACGTGCTTCGCTGACGCGAACCGAGACATTTTGTCTGGTGACGGCGGTCGCAACGGTCGTGGAGGCGGCTTGAATACTGAATTGTACCGTCCCGCTTGCTGACGGAGTCCAGCGCACTGTTCCATTGGAAGCATCAATCGTCATACCTTGCGGAGCGCCAATGAGCGTGTAGCGCATCGTGCTGACGCGCTCCCGCACGGGTGCGGCAAGGCGCGGATCAACGCCGTAGTACGCAAAAGCATTGTAAACGTAGCCAACGCCCACCGAAGCCGTTGGTGGCGGCTCTGTGGCGAATCGGGCGCTCAGTTGCGCGGCGCTTTCGGGCAGGATGGTAATGGAAAAGGTTTGGGTGATGTTCACATTGGCATTAGTCGCCAAGGCAGCGCGAAGGGCAACGCGCATCGGCACAGTCGTGCTGGCTGTCGTTGTCCAGCGCACAAGACCGCTTATGGAATCAACGGTCATGCCCGGAGGTGCTGTTGTGAGGCGATAGCGGACGGCGGCAGTTGCACTGCGCCCAACGGCGCTTGCTTGATACCGATATTCCCGATTGGCAACGCCAGTCGTTGTCGGGTTAGATGTAAAGCGTATTTCTGGCAGACGGATGTCTGGCAGAGTGCTTTGAGCAAACGCATCGTAAACGTTGCTCATTCCGAGCGCAATGAGGAGCGCTAGAACAATGTGTCGTGGTCGCATAGCGAAATTGGTAAATAAAATGATAAAATCCCTGCTGTTTTCAAGTGAAGAAGCGCCGCATGAACTGTGCCAAAAGCAATGACAATAATTGTCATCCGGGCAACGCGACGTAAATATAAGAACAAGTCATTATTGAAAGAGTTACAATTTTTATATCTGCCTACAACCTGACAATCCGGGCAATCAAAAATTTTTCGGTTGCCTTTTTTGTTGTATTTTCCGACAGCCCGTGCGAAATTTCTTCCACCACCATTTTCCCCCGAATGAGATATGCCCCTTTCTTGGAACGACATCAAAGACCGCTCGCTTGCTTTTACCAACAAATGGCAGAACGAAACCAGCGAAGATGCCGAAGCGAAGTCCTTTTGGGACGATTTTTTCAATGTTTTTGGTGTTTCCCGCAAGCGTGTGGGCGAGTTTGAAAAAGCCGTGAAAAAACTCGACGGCAAACAAGGCTTCATTGATTTGCTGTAACTGGTCAGGTCTAAAAAAAATGGAACGAAAATTTCATAGCTAGAATCATGCCCCGTCTAAGCCGCAGCGACATATCGCGTATCTACCATGAAGGCGAAGAAGCCGTCATTCGGTT
>JAAFHM010000613.1 GCA_013298375.1 Ignavibacteria bacterium
AAATGAACCTCGTGTGCGGACGCTTGTTCCTTCGGCAATACGCTTTGGTGCGCGTCCTCGTGCAATCTCAATATGTTGATAATCTTCCCCGCCAAGCAGTGTTTGTGCCTCCAGATTATCATAAAAAAATGTTCCCGAATACGACCGAAAGCCACCTGATGCCGTAAAAAAGCCTGTTTGTGCGGTCTCGCCGCCGACGTAGATGGCATCGGGCAACCGTTTTGCCGCGCTGCCTGCGAGCGAAAGATTGCTGTACCACCGAGCCTGTACTTGCTGAGTTTCTGTTGCCGATGTGCTGGCATAGCGCACTAAACCGCCTATTCGCAGCGATTCCAGCATACCGAGTGCTGCACCGCCCGTAAAACGGTTGGTTGTGCCAAGAAATTCAATCGTGCCGTTGTTGCGGACTTCTTGCGGTGTGGGATTTTCATTGCGTAATTCGCCATTGGCAGCACGAAAGCGCAGAACAGCGCCTGTACTGTTCAGAAATACGCCCGCTCTATCGTTAATGAAGTGTTGGGCAAGAAGAGATGGACAGCCCAGAAGAAACAAGGCACAGGAGATAATAATGCGAGGTATGGTGCGGCTTCCAAGCATGAAAGGAAGAGAAAATCAGGAAAACATCAGGAGTTGAGGCAGTCGGAGCGGCATCAAATCAAGGTGTCGTCCACCTTTCAGATGGACGACACTTGAAGTTTTAGCATTTAACCATCAATCACCACAATCAAATAACGCGAAGTTTGCCAGAATTTTTTCGGGTCGGTAATCGTGATTTTCTTTTTGTCTTCCGAAACCTTGATGTATTGCAAATTATGCGTCGAAACGACTTCGTTGAGCGTACCGGGGAGGCTAATTTCCGTTTGGCGCGTGATATTCACGGCGGTGAAGGCGCTTAAATTGAGATTATCGTTTGGAACGCGCTTGCCGCCGATAAAGCCAAGTACCGTGCCTTTACGGTCAATAATTTTGTTGCTCTCAAGAAAACTCTGCGTTCCGACGACGTAGTAGCACGTGTTGGTTTCTTCGGTAAGCGTGGAGACTTGATCGTTCAAGACGGCTTTTTCTTCGGTAAGCGAAGCAACTTTGCCGGAAAGTTCAGCAACTTTGTTGTTTAAGCCACCAATTTCTTCTTTCTGTGTTTGAATAATTACGTTCAAATCCGCAATAACCTGTTCGTAGCTGGCAATTTGATTGGCAAATTTCGTGTTGCTGCGTTTGAGTTCCGAAATACGCGATTGATTTTCTTTCAGGCGCTTTTCGTTGTCCTGCATTTTTTTGGATAAAAGCTGGATTTTTTTGGTGATTTCCTGACGATAGTCTGGCGATTTTTGCTCTACGCCGCGCGTATTGAGTTCGCCGGAGAGTGAGGAAAGTTCGGTATAAACCTCGCTGATAAACTTTGTGGTTTCGACAACTTCATTAAAAAGACTGTCTTTTTCACTTGCCGTAATCGTCAAGCGCCGCACTTCTTCGGCAAGTTCCTCACGGGATTTACTGGCGAGTTGGGCATCGTCAATTGGCTCATCGTCGCGCTTGCCTTTGGTGCAGTCCGCCAGACCGATAGCAAGCGTCAACACGAGCGCTCCGGCAAGGAGGCGCAGCATAGAGAAGGGTTTTCGCATCATTGTTGGTATGAAAGAAATGGTTCGAGAAATATGGGTTTGACAATGGAACAGTCGAGGACGCAAGTCACGACGCGAACGATACACGCATTTGCGGCGTAAGGCGGCGAATAAGCAGATAAGCGCTCACAAATATAAGCGCCCCCAGTAAAAGCAGCAATAATCCACGCCCCAGCGAGATACCGTAGGGCGACATTTCCACGCCCTGACTGGGCGCGTACAGCGCGACAATAGCGATAGCGTTACTCAGAAAATGTGCCACAATAGGCAATGCTAAACTCTGAGTGTAATATGCCAAAAATCCCAGATATGCGCCAATCAAAATAAGCGGCACAACCGAAAGCGGATTAAAATGCAAAATGCCAAAGAGAATAGCTGTCACAATCACAGCACGACGAAGCGGATAGACCTCTTCCAATGAGCGCTGAAGCACACCCCGAAACAAAACCTCTTCGGCAAATGCCGGCACGACCGCGCCAATAATCAGCGCCCGCACCGCTTCCCAAGCCGTTGTTCCCGCAAACGAGGTGCGATAGAACTGCTCGACCATATCCGACCAAGCGCGAAGTTGCTGATAAACGGGCATCATAAAGGATGGGGTCAGGCGCTCTTGCACGGCAATAAATCCGGCATCGAAAATTTGTATGCCGAAAATACCAATGAGTCCCAATACCCATTGCAAAGCAGTGACTTCGCCGCCAGAGCGCATGAGTCCTTGTGTTTTGAGCGGCGAATAGCGCATAATGAGCAGCGCAGGAATGAGCATAAAGAGTATCTGTCCCAATCCCTGCAAGACAATTTCAAACCCGACGGAATGATTTCGCGCTAAGGAATGAAGCGCACCACCAGCAAATTGGTACATCAAATAAATGCTCACCACCGCCGCAAAACCATATTTTGCATGAGCGAAGGGTTCATTATCGGGAATGACGGTACTCTGTTCTTCGACGGACAAAGGTTGCATTTCCGGCACAGCAAAAGGCAATGGCGCGGCGAGTGCGTCATCGTGAGGCGGCAAGGGGGTCGATTCGTGAGGAGCGGTACGGGAGCGCTCATCGTCGGGCAGATGTTCGTTTTCTGGCGGTTGATTCATGCGTTATTGCCCAAGGGAGGCAGTCAATCGGTAAACGTATGTCGAAAAAAAAATAACCACACCCAATTTACACAGCATTAGGCGCGTCAGCAAGGAGTTTTTCAACCTTTTTCGGGTTATGTGAACGAATAGGATGTTTTATGCGATTTTTTTTTGCCAACAAAAAAAAACCTCGTATATTTGCCGTTCTGTAACAAAATGTTGCTCCTGCTTTTTGCTAGTCGGTATGTCTTTGAAAAAGCATACCACAAAAGAATTCACTGGAAAACTTCTCTCCAAGAATATT
>JAAFHM010000422.1 GCA_013298375.1 Ignavibacteria bacterium
CGAAAAATCGTGGAGAAAAATTTTATAGAGCAGCAGGAACTTATGGCTTCCTACATCACCGACACACCCGAACAACGCTATTTGAAATTACTACAATCACGACCAGATCTCGCTCAACGCATACCACAATATCAACTGGCAAGCTACATTGGCGTAAAACCTGAATCGCTCAGTAGAATGCGGAAAAGACTTATGACAAAATTTACTCGGATATGATAAAGAAAGCCAGTATTTGAGCGGTACAGCAGGGTTACGATGCAGCATTTTGCGAGACATACCGCTCACTCACGCTCCAGAGGCGGTCTGCCGTTTCGGTGCTTTGTGCCTTCGCTGAGACGGGAACAATCTTGCTCTTGATACAATACCCTCCAGTCACGGTAGCTACGTCAGGCGAAGAAGCAAGGTAAATCGTCGTTTCCGCGCCTTGTGCAGGAGTAAGCATGAACATTTTTGCCAACGGACGCACCAATGAGGGCAGCAATTTGAGAAAGTTTGTTGCTGTCATGCCCGGATGCAAGGCATTGACCGTAGCACCAGTGCCGACCAGCATAGAGGCGAGTTTTCGCGTAAAGAGAATATTTGCCAGTTTCGACTGGGAATACGCCCGAAAAGCAGTGTATTTCTGTTTGCCTTCAATGTCGTCGAAGTCGATCGTTCCACTTTTATATCCGTCGGACGACACATTGACAATACGCGCTGGTGCGCTGCGCTTGATTGTTTCCAACAGCAAGGTGGTCAGCAAAAAGGGCGCAAGATGATTCACGGCAAAGGTACGTTCTATGCCATCGTGTGAGACTTGGCGCGTGGGTTCCATAATTCCGGCATTGTTGACGAGAATATCCAATTGGTCATATTTTGCCAAGAACGCTGCGACGAAGGAACGAATCGAAGCAAACGACACGAAATCGCACGGCATACAATCAATCTTGGTGTTGCCAGTTTTTTCAATAATTTCTTGTTTGACTACTTCGGCAAGTTCGAGATTGCGTGCAGGGAGAACAATGGTTGCACCGAACCGAGCCAACCCCAGAGCGGTTTCTTTACCAATGCCGGAGGTTCCACCCGTGATGCAGCATATTTTTCCCGAAAGGTCATTTTTTGGAAAAGACATCAGTGTTCCTGTTTGTGAAAAAGAAGATTGAACAGTGGATTTGATTATTGCCCAGCAGTAGTGGTGTTCACCTTGAAACCTTTGACGATAAGCCAAACACTGAGCGCAATTTCAAATAAACCACCCGGAATAGACAACATCACGCCAACGGCATTGCCAAGAATCTCTGCAAGCGTTCCGGCAATAAAAATCACATACCCCAAAAAGCCCCAAACCGAGAGTAGGCGCGGCACGAGATGCGATTGGTACAGCACATAACACAGCACTAATCCGCCCATTCCCCAAATTGCCATACCGATTTGATACGCGAAAAAATTCCCTTTTTTGCAAAAAAGGCTCAAGGTGTGGAAATATGAACCGCCAGGCGCACCAGCTCTTATAAATTCTTCACTCAAGGGCAGCAAAAGCAAAAGAAATACTGCACCTACAGCCAAGAGAAGCGTTGAAATCAGCGCCGCGCTCAGGTACACATTGGCGAGAGGTTTGCTCTGCGGTTGAATTGCAGAGTGCATCGCTACTGCCAATCCCGTGTTAAAGAACGTGTGAAAAAGCGCAATGAGGACTGCTCCCGAAATTACCTGCATTTTATGGGCAGCGATGCTTGCGAGGGTCTCTGGTGCGGTGAGCAGGGATTCGATCAATCCATTTCCTACGGCGTAGGAAACGAAAGATAGGAGGAAAAATATTCCGAAAATTCGTGTTGCTTTTCTGTGTGGAGCGTTCATGCGGTGCAATGATTGAGAAGAATAAACTGTTGATTTTATACTCCACAAAATTACCCAAATCTACCGTAGAACTCCTTGACGTTGGTTAAGAAGTATATTCGTTGGCAATTTTTTTATCATCAAAGGGAAACGACCATGACACAGCACACTCTCATAACCATTCTTTGGGCGGGCTTTCTGGTAGGATGTTTAGACCTCGGCGCGGCATCGCTCAATTTCTTTCTCTTGACGAAAAAAAATCCCGTAAATGTTCTCTATTTTATTGCAAGCGGACTGCTGGGCAAGTCGGCATTTGAGGGCGGTGTGGGCATAGCAGCGTTGGGGGCGGCACTCCATTTTGTTATTGCGTATTCGTGGACAGCGCTATTTTTCTTGCTGTCTTCTCGTTTTTCCTTTTTGGCGACTTATCCCATTTTGACAGGCATCGTCTATGGAGGTTGTATTTGGGTGGTGATGAATATAATTGTCCTGCCGTTGTCGCAAATAGGATTGCGCCCCTTCAATCCTACGCAAGCCCTCATTAACGCAGGTATTTTGATGGTTTGTATCGGGATTCCGTTGGCGTTTATTGCCCACAAGTAGCAGTAGTTCTCAGAATCAAGAAAAACACAAGGGCGATACTTTTTCAAAAAGTGTCGCCCTTCTCATTCAACCAATCTCCGAAATACTATTTCTTCGGGTCGAGAATATTATCAATCGTAACCGCCAAATCGCGCAAATGCGCTTTGGTAACGGCATCAGCAGCTTTTCCGGCAGCGGCGGAACACGTCCCGCGCAAGCCTTCCAACTGCATCCGTGCAAGTCCGCGAACATCACTATTGGAAACATCCGGCACAGCAAACAGCCCACGAAACGCCTCAAGTCCGGGCGGAACAACTGGCGGCGGCGGCGGCGTAAGTTTTTTACCGAGTTCATCCACCAAGGTACGCTGCAAGTTACGGCGGTAATCGTCGGTTTGCGGTTTTGCTTGCTTTACGTCGCTGAAAATCGCTGTTTCGACATCGCTAAACAACTCGCGCACGGAGTACGCTTTTGCGCCGCTCAACGACTCTTGTTCCAAGAGACGCAAGAGTTTGTCATTGCTCAAAACAGTGCGCACAAGCCGTGCCTGAGCATCTTGAAGCTGTTTTACCGAGCCGTTGGGATAAATTTTGCGAATAACATCGTCGCGGAGCATGAATTTTGGCGCTTTCCACGCATTATCGCTCAAAAACTGCACAGCAGCTTTTTGGCGCTCACGCGGTAGTGCCTCATACTGATTGCCTTCGTCGCCAAGGACCTTCAAGACAATATCCACACCGCCCGGATAATTTGCCACGTGTCCCATTTCGCGATTCCATTGCCCAAGCACTTCCTC
The DNA here is from genome assembly GCA_013298375.1 of Ignavibacteria bacterium. Lineage (GTDB taxonomy): Bacteria > Bacteroidota > Ignavibacteria > Kapaibacteriales > UBA4661 > PH2015. The sequence continues at coordinate 3,194 of JAAFHM010000422.1, forward strand.
ATATAACCCGCGCAATTCATCAAAATTCTCACCCGCTTTAGCAGATGCTTGAGGAAGATAGCCCATGACACGCTCAAGATTTTTCAAACCGTAGGTTGTTGCTTTGATAGCGTCGTCGCCCAAATCTTCGGTTTGTGAAAGTGGATCGGTGATAGCGAATTGCTGCGCACCAAAGCGGAGCATTTTGTCTTTTTGTGCTTCTTTTGCCCATGCACGGGTTGTTGCAACCTCGTCATCCGAAGTTTTTGCGTCCTTGATAAGGCGGTAGCCCCATTTGGTAGCAAACTTATCATATGGACCAATGTTTGGCATCATAGCAGCGCCGTCGCCGGGTTGGGCGATGTAGTTGAAGCGGGCATAATCCATGATACTCGGTGCAGTGCCGTATTTTTGCGTAAAGGTTTTCGAGCGAAGCGAATCAACAGGATAAGCATTAGAAGCCTTCATATTGTGTGGGAAACCAAGCGTGTGACCAACTTCGTGTGCGGAAACAAACGTAATGAGTTCGCTCATCAAACTATCGGGAAGCGGCATCGTATGGGAACGCGGGTCGGCGACGGCTTGGACGAAATACCACTCGCGGAGCAGATTCATCACATTGTGGAACCAACCAATATCGGATTCAATAATTTCGCCAGAGCGTGGGTCAAAAACATTCGGTCCGTAGGCGTTTTCCACAGGCGAAGGATAGTAACGAATGACCGAATACCGAGCATCTTCCGGCGACCATTCGGGATCTTCTTTGGGCGTTGGTGGGTCAATACAGCGAATGGCATTTTTGAAACCTGCTTCTTCAAAAGCAACATTCCATGCTTCTACGCCTTTTTTGAGTGCGGAGCGCCATTGCACGGGTGTTGCGGGGTCAATGTAGTAGGTAATCGGCTTTTTGGGTTCAACGAGTTCACCGCGAAAATAGGCGGCTTCGTCTTTCGGCTCCAAGCGCCAACGGCGAATAATGGTGCGGCGTTCAGCCTTTTGTGCCGGAATGCCGTAATCGGTGCGTGTCAGCGAAAACCAGCCTACACGCGGGTCGGCATACCGCGCCAGCATCGGGGTTTCGGGAAGTTTAATCATGGAGTGGTGCATCGTGAACGACATCGTGCGCGAACCCTGATTTTGCGGGGCTGCTTCGGCGGAATAGGTCAGAACGTTTTCAACTTCAACGTTTTCAGGAAAACTCCGCGCATACTCAACAAAA
>JAAFHM010000659.1 GCA_013298375.1 Ignavibacteria bacterium
AACATTAAACTTATTACCAATGGCGGTGGTGTTAATCCGCTTGCTGCGCGTGATGCAATCTTTGCTGTCGCACGGAAACTGGGCATTACGGGGCTAAAAATCGGCGTGGTGATGGGCGATAATATTCTGGGCAGCATTGATGATTTCATTGCCAGCGGACACGAAATGAAGCAGATGGAAACGGGGCAGCCAATCGCCGAGGTGAAAGATAAACTTCTGAGCGCCAACGTGTATTTAGGAGCATTCCCCATCGTCGAGGCATTGAAACAAGGAGCGGATATTGTTATTACTGGGCGCACCACCGATACCGGATTAACTCTTGCACCGATGATTTACGAGTTTGGCTGGAGCGCGGACGATTGGGACAAACTTTCGGCAGGAACTGTTGCCGGACACATCAACGAATGTGGCGCACAGGCGACGGGCGGTAATTTCTTAGGCGATTGGCGCAGTTTGCCGGACATGGCAAATGTAGGCTTTCCTATTATTGAAGCGTTTCCAAACGGCGAATTTATCGTAACCAAACACGAAGGCACAGGCGGGCGCGTCAGCCGTGAAACCGTCAGTGAGCAGCTTTTGTACGAAATCGGCAACCCCGCAGAGTACATCACGCCTGATGTGGTGGCGGATTTTACCAGCATCCATCTTGAAGATGTCGGTAAAGACCGTGTGCGCGTCTTTGGCATTACAGGCAAGCCAGCAACGCCATTTCTCAAAGTTTCGGCGAGTTACGCCGATGGCTATATTGCTTTTAGTACCTTGACGTATTCAGCGCCCGATGCTCTTGAAAAGGCTCAAATGGGGGATAAAATCTTGCGCACGCGGCTTTTGGATAATCTAAAACTGAACTTTGACGAAATTCGCACAGAGTTTATTGGCATGAACGCTTGTCATGGGGGCATTGCTGCCCCGATTGTCCCAAACGAAGTGATGATGCGCGTTGGCGTGCGGTCGCGTGATTACAAAGCCGTAGAGCGGTTCGGCAAGGAAATTGCACCGCTTATTTTGACGGGACCGCCCTCTGTGACAGGCTTTGCGGGCGGGCGACCGAAACCAAGCGAGGTTGTGGCATATTTTCCGGCACTCATAAAAAAAGAAGTTATCACGCCGGAAGTTATCGTTGAAGCGGTTTAACATTTATTTTTATGGCTATGAAACGCAGCAATCAGGTTATGACGCAAAAACAAATCTTTCGCATCGTTGATAAACTAGCCTCAGCAAAATACGCCAATGCGCTGGATTTGCTTAGTTCGGTCATGCGGGAAATCGTTGACCGTGCGGATATTGAAATTAGCGGTGGGCGGATTTGGGAGCTTGACCCCTCGCAAGATGCCTACATTTTACGCTACCAGTACGGCTCGCTGGATGCCGTGCCGGAGAATTACACGGTCACTATTGATGAGTACCCAATGTTTGGAGAACTTCCCGTCAAGCGCACGGTAATGGACTACGAAACCGATGAAGTGCTGAAAAGCTCCGGCATCAAGCTCTACTCGGCAACAGGCATCGGCGAGCTTATCAAGCGAAAGAGCGGTAAATACTACCCTTATGCGCTTGCTTTCAATGCCCCGCAGATTAGCGATAAGTTTTTCGACATGATTAACATTATCGGCAGTGCCGTTGGTATTCGTCTTCGGGATTTGGAGCGTCAGCAACAACAGCGCGTTATTGAGAAAGATCTTTCGCAAGCATGGGAAATTCAGAAGGGTCTCCTGCCTGACCACGAGACCGTTTTTCACGATTATCATCTTTTTGGCATTTCCATTCCTGACCGCATCGTCGGCGGGGATTATTTCGATTATCTGCGTCCGCCGAACAACTATGAAGAGCGCTTGAGCGTTCTGGTGAGCGATGCTTCCAGCAAGGGCATGGCGGCGGCTATTCAGGCGCTCTTTGTATCGGGCGCAATCCGCATGGGTGTCGGGTTCGACCTCAAAATGGCTTCACTGCTTTCGCGCTTGAACACGCTCATTTACGAGACGTTTCCCTACGAGCGTTTTGTGACGCTGTTTTATTGCGAGCTAATTTCTTCCGACAAAGGGCTTCTGCTCTATGCCAATGCGGGGCATTGCAATCCGATTCACTACCGCGCAAAAACCCGGGATTTCTATTTGCTGCCAACCACCGGAAGTATGCTTGGAATCTCGCCCGACCAGCGATTTCGTATTGAAAATATCAATATGTCGCCGGGAGATATTTTACTAATGTACACCGACGGTATTATCGAAGCACAGAATAAACAGGGCAAGCTCTTTGGTGAAAATCGTCTAAAAACAATATTGCGGAAAATGCACACGAAAACGCCCCGGGAGATTGGCTATCAGTGCATCGAAGAGGCGCAAAAATTCTCCGCCGGAGCAGAAGATCGTTATTCGGATGATAAAACCCTAGTCGTGATTAAACGGATGTTGCCCGGAACGGCAGCGCCAGTGAGTATGGATATTTCCGAGTAGCGCTGCCCCCCAATCCGTGTCTTCCTTGTTAGTACGCCAAGAGTTCGCGCATAGCCGCCAGCATTTTCGCCTTGTTGGGCAAAACTTCCTGCTCTAAAGGCGGTGCAAAAGGCGTTGGAGAATCAAAAGCGGCAAGGCGCTTGACGGGTGCGTCAAGGTACTCGAATGCTTTGTCGGTGATACGTGCCGCAATCTCGCCACCAAAGCCACCTGTCAGCGTTGCTTC
>JAAFHM010000003.1 GCA_013298375.1 Ignavibacteria bacterium
TTTACGGGGTATTAAAAATATCGTCGTTCAATGTCTTCGTTCCGATGCTGACGCTTACGCTCTCGCCGCCATGCGAAATTGCCAATACCGATTAGCAGTATTCCGACGAAAAGCAGTATCGTTTCAGTTTGTGTCATCATCAGTATTGATATTCAACAACGGTCGGAACAAGAGGCTCCTGCATACAGGGCAGTTCGCGCCAGTTGAGACCTGTGTTTTCCAGAGCCTCGCATATCACGTTAATCGCATCATCCATTTCCAAACGCGCCCTCATCAGCATTTCAAGAGCATCCATGAGTGACGGAACTTTTTCGCGTTTATCGGCGCTCGGTTTCAGGGCGGAAAGTGCAGCGGTTGTGTTTTCCAATACATCACAAATATCAAGGATAGGGTCGTTGTGCGTGTGGACTGTACGGACGCGCATTGTTCGGGCAAGCCAGTCGGATTCTTCGCGGGCAGCCGTGCGCTCGGCATCGGATTGTTGGGCGGGAGTGATCTTGCGCAGAGCAAGTTTAGGGTTGGGCATTCCGGGGAAAAGCGCAGCTTGCAGACCCGGGTGCAAAACAGCAGAAACGATTGTTGTTTCCATATTTTTTCGTATTTTGCGGTTGTAGAATTACGGCTTATTGCTTCGCAGTTTCCAAGGACTGAAGCGGTAAGCCGTCGTTGTTTTTGGGGGTGGGCGTAGGAGTCGAACCTACTTTCGGCGGGGAGCCGAATACCCTTCCCACCCGTCCGCACACAGCATAAATTCGAGGCGCAAACCAATATACAATCGTTGCAGTGGTTAAAAGAAAATGACCGTGCAGCATAAAAACACGCATTTTCGCGCCTCAGTTGTCAATAACGTTGTGATAGAGGACAGAATCGAACTGTCTGAGTCAAAGACACGAGATTTACAGTCTCGCCGTGCGCCGTACACGAATACTCTACCGTTGTGTAAGCGGGCAGAATCGAACTACCTGAGTCTCAAAAGCACCTCAATCGGTTAGAGGTCTGCGCAGTAGCCTAAAGACACCTAGCTTACGGCTAGGTCGTGCGCCGTACACGATTACGCTTACATAATGCCCGTCTTTCCGGGCTGTCAGACTTTTGTAAGAGTCGGTCGTGTGTGTTGGGCAATTCTAGCGGACGCACATTTTGGTTTCAAAGAGAGGTGTACAAATCTCTCAGTTTGATGGATTCCTGCGTCTAAATCCATCCCCACACCCGCGCTTAAACGAATGCCCTTTTGGGTTGTAGCGAGAGGCGTGCTCGAACCACCAACCTTCAGCTTATGAGATGCTCTTCTTCTCGACGGGTAACTATTTCCAAAACAAAATCGTAACTTTCAGATGCGGACTGCTCTTCATAACCTTCGTGCCAGAGAATATTGCGCTTGCTATGCCCATTCCGAATAGTCCAGCCTTCCCCCATGATGCCAATAAAGACAGCAGCTTCAGACGGATCATGGAATGATGCTCTGTATTGATTTTCGCTGTTAAAAACCTTGTAGTTTGGTGATGCTGCCATTTCGATTCTCCAAAAAAGATTGATAAAAAGACTTGTTGTAGCGAGAGGCGTACCCGAACCACCAACCTTGAGTTTATGAGACTCACGAGCTGCCCTTGCTCTATCTCGCTATTTCGCCGGAGCGATGGTTATCCATCTATCTCTTCCAACAGTTATTGTAACTCCGGCTTGGCGCGGCGACGGGATTTGAACCCGCATCAGTTCCGGTTATGGAGCCGGATGCACTGCCAGTTGTGCTACGCCGCGTCCTGAGCGGTCTCCTTTCGCTCAGTGTTTCCCCTTCGAGAAGTTTGTGTGTGTGTTCAGGAGGAGGCTTCTCACTCATCTTCGTAACCCCAAACCCCTGCGGGGATGGGCTGCTCAAGTAATCGTTGTAATTTTTCCCGCATAAACTGATACCGTGCCACATCACGGAGAAATTGCTGCTGCCGTAAGCACCAAATACGCGAACCCTGCCTTTCTCCATCCCGCAAACGAAGTAATATTGGTATCTCCATCTCAGCAAAACTAATCTGCTCGCGGAGTGAAACGATAGAACCTGCCGGAACGAGATGCTGTGGAACGGGGGATTGCGCGGAGTGTGCCACTGCGTTCATTGCGCTGTCCCTTCTGGCATGGTATTTGAGTCAGGTAAATCAGCATAGAACAGTCTTAATGCCTCTTCTACAACGTCGCACATATTCAACCCGTTGTCTGTGACAGTAGTGTTAATTCTTTCCCAAATCGACAAAGGCAGGGAAACAGAGCGCGTAAAACGGCGCTCCTTTGCTATTTTAGCTTTCACATGTCGTAAATCTTTCATATTTTGCCATCCTGTTTTACGTTGTATTTTGCACTGTGTTTTACATTGCGCTTATTCTGTGGTGCAAATATATTTCATTTTGAAATAAAATGCAAGAAAATAAATTCCATTCTTCAATATTTCTTGATAGGCTTCGCGAGAAGCTAGGTTTTAAGCGCGATACGCAGCTTGCGGATTTTTTAGGTATTGCGCAGCCAACTATTTCCGGCTGGCGGACGCGGAACACGTTTGACTTTAGTCTTATCGCGGAGAAGTGTATCCCGCTTGGAATCAGCTTTGATGAACTTTTAGGCGTTACGACAAACCCCAAAGAGCGCACTGCGACAGATGCGGAAATTGCTGCGCTAGAATCGCTGCTCTCAAAACTTAAATCTCAATCGCTATAGTCATTTAGCAGCAGTGCTTCAATATCAGATTTTTCGACAAAAACAATCTTTACATATTTAAGAAAGAGCATCTTCCAACTCTTTGTTACGGTAGCAGTTAAAAAGAGCAATCCTGACAAAATACAGTCCGCAAATTTCAGTATAACTAACCGCTTGTAAGCCGAATTTTACCGTAAATACCGTATTCCAGATAAGCATAGCACAATAAAGAAAAATGCCTTTCGCAAGAATTGCGGCAACAATTTTAATGAATATCGTCTGTTTGTTCGTTTTGCTGTTTTCCATTTTATTGCTTTGATTTGCAGTGCGCTCTACACTGCGTTCCGCGTTGCGTTCTGTGTGAAGGCAAAGATAAGGTAAATTTTTCATCTAACAAGATAAATTTTTCGTTAAAATAATTTTTAACTCTAAGCCGATGATTTTACTGTACTTTTTTCAATAAATTTATGCAAAAAACTCTGTTTAGAAAGGGCTTCTCCGATGACGAGTGAACAAGTCTCGCAAAAAATGGAAGCGAATTTGCACGGTCTCGTAACGCATATCCAAAAATCCGCCGCAAAGTGTAAAACCGAAGAAGCGGCAAAACACGCACTTGTGTTACCGTTCCTGCAATTTGTCCTTAACTGGAATATCTTCGATCCTGAAGAAGTCATCCCCGAATACACTGCCGATTTTGGAATCAAGAAAGGTGAGAAAGTAGATTATTGCGTTCAGAAAAACGGGCGCATTGCGTTTATTATTGAGTGCAAGATGCCGGGCGCGAAACTGGAAAAAGACCACGCCTCGCAGTTATATCGGTATTTCAACACACTGACGGATTGCCGCATTGGAGTCCTGACCGATGGAGTGCGGTATCTGTTCTATACCGACAGCGAAAGTCCGAATGTTTTGGATGATACGCCTTTTCTCACTATTGACTTTTCACGAAAAGAAAGCATTATGATTGAAGATTTGAAGCACTTCACACGGGACTTGTTCAATGCAGACGATATACACAATACAGCGACGCAAATCAAATACGCGGATAGTGTGAAAGCCTACCTTATTCGCCAACTGGATGCGCCGAATGATGAGTTTGTGCGCTTGCTTGTCAACGCCTCCGATAGTAGCGCCAAGTTCAACGCCAAGAACGCCGAAATAATGCGCTCTATTGTCAGGAAAGCGCTTGAAACGATGATACAAGACCGCGCATATCAAACTATCAAGACCGCGCAAGTTGCAGAATCAGAAATCGGCAATGCCGCCGAAAGCAGCCCGAATACTAGTGCTGCAAAAGAAATCATTACCACCGTAGAAGAGTGGGAAGGGTTTTATACCGTGCGGACGCTGCTTCACGACGTGGTGCAGCCGGAACGGGTGCAGTTCAAAGATACGGTTTCGTACTTTAACGTTCTTTTAGACGGCAATCCGCGCCAGCAAATCTGCCGCTTCTACTTCAATAATACTCGCAAATACCTCGGATTGTTCTCCGAAAAAGGCGAAACGAAAAAAGAGATTGGCGGTATTGCCGATTTGTACCTTTTAAAGCGTGAATTTGCCGCCGCCGTGAATATGTATGAACCTAAATCTTCCTATCCAAAAGTTTCCATTTGAAACCATGAAAAAACTCCTTCTCCTTTCGCTCTTGCTCACAGGCTGTAATGTTTCCAATCCCAGCGGCACACAAAATAACGGACTTGATATTAAAAAATATCCGTTTCGGTTTACGGAAATTCTTCCCAACCCAAGCGGTGTGGATGTCGGAAACGAATACGCTATTATTCGGAACACGTCAAGTGACAGCGCTAGTATTCAAGATTGGTATTATACAGGTCGCTTAGTCACACGCTTTACATTCGGCTTTGCTGGGAAAGTTCCGGGCAGCTGGGAATCAAAATCCGGTACGGGTAGAACAAATGAATGGCTTCACAACACCGCAGATACGCTGCGTCTTTATGCGCCAGACAACACGCTCGTTCAAACCGTGATTTGGGCAAACGTTGCCGATGGGCAAATCATTAAGCCATAATATTTATGAGCAACATTGAAAAAGCACAAACCCGCTTGGAACGTTTGAAAGATAGCGTTTCGCGAGGTGTTGAATCTGCAAAAGACAAGGTTTCAGGCGTTGTGGAGGACAGCACGGTTGTTGAACGGGTGCGGGAATGGGTTGTTTCGCTGTTTGTAAAAGCCGTTGAATCCTGCTCCACCGAACGAGACCGCGCCGATCTGTTGGCGTGGCTTTCCGATGTTCGGTTTGACCTTGAACAAAACACCACCCCCGCCGATAGATTCCGTGCGGTTTCCGCCCGTATTGACGGTAAGAAAACCGCACAGGTACTAGGGCGAAGCGTTGGTGAAACATTCAACAGTTACAAAAACTCTTCGCTGCCATTGCCCGTAAAAATCGCTATTCCTGTAACACTGGCGGCTTCTACGGTAATCGGCGGCGCGGGTGTGGGCATAGCAGGATTGGGAACGGCAATCGGCGCACCCGCACTGCTGCTGGTGTTTTTGGGCGCGGCGGGTATTACGTCGGTTATTGATGCGGTTCTGACAAACAAAAGCGCTGGCGAGTATGTTGCCTTCATCGGTGCGATGATTGCTCACGATGAAATGTTGCGCCGTACAAAAGCGGAACTGCGTAAGGCAATGGCAGCAAAGCCCGCCGCACCGCATAGATATGATGTTCCCGAAGAATATGCCGCGCTGCAACAGGCATTGTTACAGCTTCAATCATACGAATTTGAGCAACACGTCATGTCGTTTTTTCAAAAAGAAGGATTAACGGCATGGGTAACAAAACAAAGCAACGATGCGGGTGTGGATGGTTTTGCACGACACCCCGAAGGCTTAATAGTTGTCCAGTGCAAACGAAATGCGTCGGGCAATCTCGTCGGTCGCCCGACGGTTCAGCAATTCAAAGGTGTCATTGAGGAAAATACGGCGTGGCGAGGCTACATCGTTACAACGAGTTCGTTCACCAACGAAGCAAGGGAAAGCGCGGCAAAAAATCCACGTCTTATTCTTGTCGATATGCCACTTTTGGCAAATTGGCACACATCTTTTTCTCTGCAAGCAAATGAATGAAATTTTACAACGGCTGTCAACAATTATTGATAAGCACTACGACGGTAGCCGCCCAGATTTTGCGCGGTCGCTTGGGAAAAGACCTGACAGTCTTCACGGCTACTTCCAAAAAGACAGCAAGCCCGGCAGCGACCTGCTCGCCGAAATCCTCACTCTCGGCTTTAGCGCGGACTGGCTCCTCTCCGGCGAAGGCGCAATGTACGCTGACAACGAAGCCGGACGCGCCCTTGCGAACCGCAATGCTAGCGACGTTAAACAGCGCGTGGACGGGCGCTCACAAGAGGACATTCGTATCCGTGCGCAGCGCTGGCAAATGGCGCGTGAGTGGTTCACGAAAACAGGAACAATAACGGAGTGGTACTGGCTGGCACGAAGCGTGGACGAGGCGGTAACGCTGGAATGGTTACTGTTTCAGGAAGGCGGTAAACAGCCGCACGAGCCGCCAACACTGAATAAATTTTGGCTATGGATTGCCGAAAGCGGCATCCGCCCCGAATGGATGCTCTTTTGCGACGAAGGCGAACCGTGGATGGAAACGGTCGCAGGGCGGCGCTTTCAAGAGCGGCTGCGGCAACGGTTCACTCCTCAACGTGAAATCGTTCCCGTGAACGAAGCCCTGCCTGAATATTCTGCATAATTACGAGTTCGTCCAAGCCGTTAATGAGGTCGCGGAGTTCCGTCGTTTTCTCCCGAATATCGGCGCTGATGGCTGTTGCATGGGCAAGCACTTCGATTGCATCAATATTCGCGTTCATGTCGTCGATGATGCCTTTGCTGTCTTGGATTGTCCGAATAATCGTCATAGACTGGTCGTTATAGAGCGCTTCGATAGCAGATATGCGCGTTTTGTGACGTTTTGCCGTGATGATTAAAACAGCGACTGTTCCCACGATAGTCAAGGCAATAAGCGCGATAAGAATTGTTGTAGGCGTGATAAGAACTGTTTCCATAGCGTTTTCCAAGGTAAATATTCTAAAAAAGCAAGAAAGATGCAGGTATTTTTTATCAAATGTGAAGCGCTGTGCGCATAGCGTGTATCCGATTCAGGTAACAAAAGTTGATATGCAAAGATAAGCAGCCCTAAGAAATTATAGCAAAATAATCCGATAAAAATTTTCCCCGATGCCGATAGCCAGATCTGGCGGAAGGTTTCGCGGAAAAGGATAGCGACGGAATAATTATCACTCTCCCTGAGTTCTTTGGAAACATTCTGCATTTGCGAATTAAGCACAAACGCAATGCACCAGTTCATCGTAATGTCGGACAAAATAATAAGCGGCTCGTCACCAAGCGCCATTGCGGGCTTAGAAGCGTGAAAGCCAAGCCACGCCGCGAAAAATGCTGGCATGAGAAGACTCATAGTGTTTCGCAAACGAGCGCTATTCGTCACTGACGAAACGAATTGCGCTTCAAGCAAGAACTCAATGACAGTGTAGAGGTGCTGAAGTGGTTGATAAGCGAAGCTCTGGTGTTGCTCTGTCAAGTATGCCGATCCCTCTTGGTACGCGAAATTACACGCTAGGTCCGTGAGTAGGCTGCACCAAACAAGCGTTACAATGGCTTTAACAGGTGCGGGAATTTTCTCCCCCACCTGCCAGCCGAGTAAGCAAACCAAAAAACTCAGTAATTCGACAACAAAAAATCGTAGTGACATATTTTAGTTATTGAGCTAATTCGCCTTTATTGGTGTCGAGTGGTGGGCAGCAATTTCGGTCAGCAATATACTCGCTTGACTCTACGCCTTGCGCGGTAATACCCGAAAGCACAGACGTAATGCGCCCTCCGTCGGTCGCAAAGTAAAAACGAAGATTGGTAGCGTTGTTCTGCGTGATGACGGCTTGCACCGCATCCTTGTGAATACTGGAAGCATAGACGGAACCGTATTTGCTGAACATCGGCGACGCTGCATAGTTCCGAATCCATTTCCGCGCTGTTGCCTCGCTGATGGTCGAACCGTCGGCTTCGGTGATACGGCTTGTCAAAATATCGTGGTTATCGGCGGTCTTGGCGACAAGCAAGAGATGAAGCCGTCCTGCGTCGTCCAAAGCAAAATATTCGCGTAGATACACCGCTTTCGGTACGGACAAAATCGCCCTCACCGTGCGGGCTGGCAGCGTTCCGGCAATCATCGAAATAGCCGGAACAGCGCTTACGGACTGGAATTGCGCGGTAAACGTCTTTGCATCAGAAAGCTGGATGCGGTGATAGTCAACAGGATTGTAGCCCGTTGGTTCGAGGTTTTGCGCGGTGGCAAAAGCGGAGCAAGCAAGGATTAATGCTGCTCCAAAGAGGAATTTTCGCATATCGTAGTAAATGAGTGAGAAAAAATATTGCGCTCAATAAGTGTATTGAGATTGCGCGTGAAATTTTCGGATGATTGTTGCTCGTAGAGCGCTTGCAAGGCGCGTCCGCGCTTGGAGTAGGTAAACTTTCTCCCCTCGCCCGTGACCAGATAGCCGGGCGAACAACCAGCGTTGTAAAGGGCTTGTAGCTGCACATCGGAAAGAGCCGTTTTGTTCTCTGAAGAAATGCGAGGCACAATACGAGAAAAACCTTGAACGTAAGCGCTGACAGACCGGAGCGCTTGAGAAAGAGTGAGAGGCATAGAATTAAAGAGAAAGAGAAAGAGAGATTGTGAATAATAGCAAGCAAAATAGCACAAACTTCACATACGATGCAAAAGCGATGACCCGAATTGCGTTCTAATGACCGAGACCCAAAACTAATGACCCGAATTGCATTCTAATGACCGGGAGCTATTGCATATGTCGAATTTTTTTTGTATGGCACTTTTTTGACCAAAAATATCCTTTACTTTTACAAAAGATTATGAGAACATTCTTTTTCGTTGCTGTCTTAGAAGCAATAAATCGCATGATAGAGCGGATTAAAAATGCCTGATAAAAGATTTGTATAGTAATTCTTCTTTGCGTATATTTAGCTTGGGTTTTTATACGCAAAATTCTTTTCTCGTGAGAAGCGATGCAGTTGTTTTTTTTACAAACCACGAACAGGTATCTGTGTCTCGTAAAAAGACGGGCAAAACCTCTTCCAAAACCGCATAAACGCTTGTGTATGAAAACCTACGTTGCATATTACCGCGTTTCCACGAAGCAACAAGGCGCAAGCGGCTTGGGGCTTCAAGCGCAACGCGCTTCGGTGGCGCAGTTCGTTGGCAACGATGTATTGCTTGCGGAATATACCGAAGTCGAGTCCGGCAAGCACAACAAGCGTCCGCAGCTTTTGGCGGCGTTAGATTTTGCTAAACGACACGGCGCAACGCTGGTTATAGCAAAACTGGATAGACTAAGCCGCAACGCTGGATTTATTTTCGCTTTGCGTGACGCACAAGTAAACTTTGTGTGCGCCGATATGCCGGATGCAAATACGCTCACCATTGGTATCTTTGCTGTTTTGGCTCAATACGAGCGGGAATTGATTTCGCAGCGCATTGTTTCCGCTTTGGCAGCGAAGAAAGCGCAGGGGTTCAGGCTTGGCAATCCGAAAAATCTTACGCACAACGACCGCGTAAAAGGCGCTGCGGTGCGGAAAGAGCAATCGAAAGAAGGGAGTAAACAAGCCGCACAGGTCGCAAAGTTGTTGCGAGAAAAAGGACTGACGCTGCGTGAAATTGCTGATGAACTGCATAGGACGGGCTTTCGCACAGCAAAAGGCAAGGAATTTCGACCGACCAGCGTCCTGCGTCTGGTAAAATAGCCCGCCCGCCGCAGCCATTCTTCTTTTTCGATGCTGTCCTTTCCCGTTTTCCGTGATAACGCTCTTTCCTTAGATGATTTTCGTATGCGGGCAACTCGCGCTGCGAAAGCCTAAAACACGAGTTTAGCGCATTTTAAGAGTTTTTAAAGTTTTAAGAGTTTTAAGAGTTTTCCTTTTAGGAAGTTCTTAAAATATCAACGAATTACAGTCGCTATCGTGGACGTTTTGTTCGTGAAAGTGGACGTTTTGTTCGTGAAAGTGGACGTTTTGTTCGTGAAAGTGGACGTTTTGTTCGTGAAAGTGGACGTTTTGTTCGTGAAAGTGGACGTTTTGTTCGTATTCAATTTCAATATTCATTTTATGTATGGAAGAGCAGCATGACATCATATTGCACGGCAAAGGCTTAGAGGCTATTGAGCTAAGAGACCGACTGGAAAGTATCGTTGCAGACCCCGATTCTTTCCGAAAGCGATTCGTTTTGAAGCCCTCGGTTACTATTGCAATCAGCGGAGAACTAAGCGCCCCGGCGCGTAAACTTTTTGGCGTACTTTATGGACACGCATTTGATTTTATCGAACAAAAGGCGCACACAATAGCCCTGCCCGCTCTTGATATAGCGATGGGCGGTACAATACCGACTTACGAGCGCTTGAAACAACACTTGCTGGAGCTTGTCGAGACTTCCGTGCAATGGAATATCTTGGAAAAAGACAAACGCATTTGGGGCGCGGCGGCATTGCTTGCAAGTGTCGAAGTGAACGAGGAAACTAGCCTTGTTACGTATTCTATTGCTGAAAAATTACAGCACCCCGACAGCGTAATGCCCTACGCGAAACTAGACATTCGCCTACAAAACCGCTTACAATCGGCTAATTCCTTGACGTTGTATGAACTATTAACCGACTATTATTCAGAAAAATTCGGGAAAGGTGAGACGGGATGGATTGACCTGCACCTTTTTCAACTACTACTGGGAACTAAATACAAAGAATGGCGAGATATTCAAAAGAGGCTTATCCAAGAACCGCTCCAACGTCTGAATGACCTTGATTTTACTATTACGTATGAAACCAAGCGGCGTGGACGGAAAGTAACCGCCGTAAAATTCACGATGAGACGGAAGGAGAAAGAAGCACCGCCACAACCGAAAAAGCCGCGCACGATACAGGAAGCGGTAAGGAGCTTAACCAAAAAACAAATTCACGATATAAATATGGAAGCGATAAAGCGCTTGGAAGCAAGCCCCAGCGAAGAAGATGTAAAAATGAAATTTTTTGAAATCGTTAAAGAAAGGTATCTGTGACCAAAATCATCGCCTTCATCAACCACAAAGGCGGCGTAGGCAAAACAACCATTTGCGCCCATCTTGCCTATTCCCTGCACCACCACCACCAAAAGCGCGTTTTGGCAATAGACTTCGACACGCAAGCGAACCTTACGGAAATTTTGGGTGCGCTGGAAGCACCGCGCACTATCTCCAACGTTCTGTCAGGAGCAGAAACCGCGCAAAGCAGTATCTATGAGGCTTCGGGGCTTTCGGTCTTGACAGCAACGATAGACCTTGCGAACATCGAGTTTGACCTCACCGCAAATAACACACAGAACGCGCTTAAAAAGGCGCTTGCGGGCGTAACCGATGCTTACGATTACGTCTTGATTGACTGCCCGCCTTCGCTCGGCGCGTTGACACTGAACGCACTCATGGCGGCAACAGATGTTTGCGTCGTTTCAAATGCGGAGTATCTTTCATTGCAAGGCATGAAAAATATTGTCACCGTCGTTCAGCAAACGCAACTGTATAACAAAGAACTTGCTCTTTCAAGCATTATCGTTTCGCACTACGACACACGCAAAGGCATCAACAGAGAAGTCTTGGGCAAGTTACAGGAGGCATTTACAGACCGCGTTCTTGTTCCACCAGTACGCAGCGCTGTTGCTATTGTCGAAGCATCTTCACACGGCGCAACCGTGTTCCAAGTACGCCCCAACGCCGATGTTGTCAATGATTTTCACGCTCTTACCACCTCTTTCCTTGAAAAATATGACTAAAAGCAGACTTGGCAATAACCCGCTCAAAGCCTTAAACGGTACAGGAGAACGTATTGATGTTCATGGTCGCAAGATGTCGCGGTCGGTACAGTACGTGCAAACCAACCTCTTGAAACCAAATGCGCTCAATGCGCGGTTTTTCAAAGAATTGACTATTGACGAGTTAAGCAATCTCGTTGAAAACATCAAGACCAACGGGATTCATACGCCGCTCATTGCACGGCATGACTACACGCTTATTGCCGGACACAACCGCTTGCAAGCCGCAAAAGAACTGGAATTGCAGCACGTTCCCGTCCAGTTCGTGGAAGATGAAATGACCGAACAGGAGGAAATCAAGTTTATCATCTCCGACAACCTGTTGCGGAGGCATTTGAGCAATAGCGAAAAAATTGAATTGTACCGTGTGCTGTTCCCAAACTTTGACGAGCGCGTAAAGATGCGCCTCAATACTAACGCCGAACCAAGTGTGGACAGTGTCCACACCCAAGATTTTACGCCACTTACAGCGTTTGAAATTGCACAGCAAACAGGGCAGACAAAACAGGCTGTACAAAAACAGTTGCAGCGAGACGAGGCACGTTCACGCCGCGAAAGTGAGCAGAATCACCGTACACAACAGGAAGTTGCAGTAACCAGCGCTGCAAAGAGTCAAGAAATGATGCGAGCGAGAGAGCGGGAGGCGGACAGGGCGCTCAAAAGTGCGGTCACGGAGATAGCATTGCAATTACAGCGAACTGATGTAAGCGAGGAATGGCGGCGTACAGCGATGCAAAGAACGTTGCGGGATTTGGAGAAAACACGAAAGGCGCTGCCCGCGTGAAGGTTGGCGAAGTTGCTTTTGAAGCATTTCTTTTGATATGCAAGATAATTCGCGTAAATTGAGTGCAGTATAAGCCTACCCTGCTTGAATGCCGACCCTCTGTCGTTGAAGGGTACCCTTCTTAGTGCAACGGCGGGCTTATTTTTTTTTATTTAGCTTCAGTTTCAAAAAAAAAATCACTTTTTTGCATAATTCTCTTGCATACGTGAAATATTTCGCGTATATTTGTAGTGTAATTAAAAACAAGCGCGGGCAAACTACCAAATTCACACCGCGCTTGAAATTCCAAAAAATCTTTTCGGAGAACAAATATATGAAAACGCAACTTAAAAAGCATTTTGTGATTCCCATTATTGCAGAAGGTTTCCCCTGTCCAGCAGTAATGATTAGCGGGCATCTTTATTGGCTCGAAGGCGAAGCGAACTGCGGCATTCACGAGTTGGTTTCTGGTTATGCACCAATTTTCAAACTAAAGCGTGAATTTTTGAACGATGATGGTTATGAACAAATTCCGTTAAAATTGGCAATAGAGTTTATCGAAAACAAAGGAGGGGTTTGGGTAAAAGAAAATTTTGACACATCAAGCGTTGATGATTTAAGAGAAATTAAAGAACAACTTCCTCTGCGCTGGGTAGAACTGTTTAACGATTATCTTTCAAACTTGGATTAAATAATCGCAAAAATTGAATCGTAAACAAGAGCAACATCTCTGTCGTGCAATGCACGACAGAGACTTTCTAAAAAAATCACAAATAAAAAGCTATGAAAAAAAACGCAACACAACGCTACTTTCTCATTCAAGAGAAAATTTTTTCGGCAAGCAAATTCGAGCTAGAAATGAATGAAAATATCAAAGGTTCAAACCCTGTTGTGATTGAATTGCACACAGAAGAGGATTTTTACAATCATCATCAAAAAATTGGTCATTATTTTCTCTTGCAAACAGGACTTAACGTTGAAGGCGAAGCGCACAGAGGGCAACATTATTCAACATTTTCGTATGGACAGCGTAAAATTATTGATGAAGTGATGTATAAGAACGCAAGCAATTTCAAGGAAGAGCGCGATTGGCGAGAATACGTGAGCGCAGAAATATTGCACGAGGCACTAGAAGGAGAAAGGGCTTGAAAATCATGAAACTCTCACGCAAAGAACTCGAAGAGCAATCGCTTTGCAACGCATTCCGCGAAGCAAAGGCGCGGCGAGGACAAATAAAATAACACGCAAATTTTCACGACATAAAATAGACGCATTATGAATTTAAGCAATGTGAACTTAGAAAATCTGAGAGGAGTTTTTTCCTTCTCTCAGGAAGAAAATATTGTATGGGGGCAATATATGATGTATTTCGAGCAATTTATGCTTGATTTAGGGCTTCCTGTTGATGTAGAAATTCAAACGGGTTCTGACCAAGTGCGATTTTTTGTAAAGCCCAGAACAAGCGAAAGATTAGAGGAGGTCCGGGAGTTTTTAGACTATTATTTGCAAGCACCTCAAACAAAAGACTTTTCAAAAGCATTTTCCTTTGAGCGTGATGACATAGCCGTAACACAATGGAAAAACAACGTTCAGCATTTATTGATGCAATTAGATCTGTTAAAAAGCATCGAACAACTCCGCAATGAATCTAGATAAAAAAGTAAAAAAAAAATATGGACAGATACACAGCAAAACAAGTCTGCGAGGCGCTCAAAATCTCCCGAACCAGGCTTTCCGAATACACAAACGGTAAAGAGTCAAAACGTAAAGGGCGAGTTGAGTGGTCAACACCTGCGATACTAAGCGAAGGCGTAGATTTTGAACACGTCATAGAAAGAGGTCGGTCAAAGGCGTACTATTTCCCCAGCGCGATAGAGAAGATACGCACCAAGCGCGGGGAAGGGAAACCGCCAGAAGACGCATAAAACCTCAATTTGAAAAAATATTTTCACTTTTTTGCATAATTCTCTTGCATACGCGAAATATTTCACGTATATTTGTAGTGTAATTAAAAACAAGCCCTGCACAACCTACTAAAATCACGCAGGACTTGACTTCCAAAAACTACTTTTCGGAGACGCAATATGCAAAACCAAACAAACGCTTCCAATGATGAATTGCTTTTCCAAGCAATGCGTATTCAGGAAGTCGCTACGAAGGCAGAATTTGCAGCGACAACACTCAACAATTTTTTACATACACCGTACAATTTGGTATTTAAGAATCAAGACGATGTAAACATCTTGAAACAAGCGCAGCAAATTCTCGCAAAAATCAACAGCCGCGATGCTTTTGAAAAATTGGCAGAACAAATGATATAAACCAAACAAACGCAGCGCCGCCCAAGCCTAGAAAACACAAGCGGCGCTGCTTTTTCCAAAATTACCATTTCGGAAATCGCAATATGGCAACGAAAGAGCAAATACACAACGCGAATTTACTTTCGCAAGCAATGAGAATGCACGACGTGGCGACAAAAGTTGAAGGCGTGACTAAGCTACTAAAGGAAATCTTGGGTATGAACTATGAAGGCATTTTAGAGCCATCAGACGTTGTGAGTATGTACAACACGTGCGAGGCGCTTGAAAAAGTGAGCGCTCGGAAGATTCAAGAATCGCTAACGAAGCAAATACTGTAACCAACCCCACCCCGCTCCCAAGCGGGGTGCTTTTATCCCCTGTGCAGCGAAATATCCGCATCCAATACCGTCAGCGTCTCAGCCGCCGCGCCCTCGTTAAACACGCGCACGTCAACTTTTAGCACGTCGTCCGTTTCAATCCAGATGCGTTCGTTTAACGCTAGTTGCCAGACCGTTGAACTCGATTTCGCTTTGTGAAGGGTGAACGCTGCATCCGACGTAAACCCATTCCGTGTAATCCGAAATGCCAGCACCCAACGCCCAAGATTGGCGGTATGCGTTACATTTACGCGCACTTCCACACGCACAAAGGCAAATTCGGGGGCTGTATAGATGAACGGCGTTTGCGAGGTAACCGCCGCGCTGGGGCTTTGCGCATCATTGGTATTGATGCTGAGATTTGTCCACGCTTTTGGCGACACGGGCGCGGTTTGTGGAGCGGTAAGGCGATACCGCGCAATAAGAACGGACGGCGTTCCCTGCTGCCCGACTGTACTGCCGCCAGCACTTGCGCCGGAAGATGTGCTGCCGCCAAGTTCGCCAAGAATTTGTTTGCGCAGGATAGAATGGTTCTTGTTGGTACTTACCGAAGGCATCAGAGGACTCCTTCTTTAGGTGAAAAAAACTCTAATTCTGCCGTACCTGCGAAAATATTTATTGTGCTGCTTACAAGAAATGCCTTTGTTGGCTGGACGCAATACCAAGGGAACAAGCCGTTTCCAAGCGAAAAAACTTTGCCAACGCTGAGCGGCAGTACTTCAGCAAGAATCTCTTTTCGCGCTGTCTTTGCGGGAAACTTTACTTGGTCGTAATCGCCGAACAAGGTAAGAATTTCTTGCGCAACAAGCGTGTGAAGCCCCGTTGTTTCGGTCCAGCCACGAACAACGTAATCGTACTCAGCCTTTCCCCACTTCCAGTCCCGCCGCAGAACACCCGTTAAATCGCTTGGCGCTGACTTGCTCACAGAAGGTGTAGTCAGAACCGAAGCGCCGTTGTCAAATCCGCACGAGGGGTGAACCGCTACCATATTTCCCCCAACAAGCGCATACAGCTTGGTTGTATTGTATTTCTGACTTACAACGCGGTCGGCGGAGTCAATCTCTTTCTTTTCGCCCTCGCTCTCCGGCGTGGCGTTATGCCAGAAGAGTTTTAGCGCCCAATCCTTATCGGCGAAACTCGCACCCGTAATGGTGTAGCGAACATTGCTAATATTCTGTGCGGCAATTTCTACACCCCTGTACACCGCAGCGCCTCTGTCCTCATCGGTTACTTGCAAGTCGTCAGACGTTAACGTTATACCCGAATATTCGCCGCGCATCGGGTCAAGATGGAAATAAGTGAACACGTCATAGCGCACAATGCAACCCGCTTCGTAACACTCTTTCAAAACGTCGAATATCGTCTCGCGTTGATAAAGAGCGCTGCCCGCATCCAGCAAGCCGCCACGACTTTTGCCATCAGAAGGCTCAAGAACCGAACCAATAAAGTACATCTGCGTAGTGTCAACCGTCGAACCCGCCGAAAAATCACTCAGCACAGGCGCTTTGAGTTGCGCCCATCCCAAACCACCGACAGGGATTGTAACACCTGATATCGCCTTGCGCTCTACTTTCTTATTGATTTCCGTTGCTACTTCATCCAGAGCGCCATAAAAATCAAAGACTTTGTAAAATATCATTCCAGCGTAAGTTTCTTTCACGTCCTTCGGCTGAGTGAGAAATTGTACTTTTTTCGGCACGTTGTCAAACTCAACATCGGCAGCGTAACTGTGATAAAATGACGGCTTTTTGCGAATGTATGTCGCCAGCATCGTTGCGTTAATTTGCTCAAGAACAAACCGAGCAGAATGAAAGAACTCAATCGTAATTGACGCAAAATTCTTGTTTTGCAGATTTTTTAATTTTGCCGATGGCGAAGGGCGCTGGCAGCCCGTAAAGAGATAGTAAAAATCTTGCACCGCTAAAGCGCTCTCTCCTTTGTCGCATTTAAGAATAATAAAATTCGTGAGTTTATATTCCGCAATATCAGGAGCAATGCTTTGTGCAGGGTAATTTGTCGTAACGTCTATCCATCCACTGGCGCGAGGGTCGTTAGGGTCCTCGTTCCAGATCTGCACAGTTTCGGAATAAGCAGGAATAAGCGCACTCGGCACGACCTCGGAAAGAAGCGGTTGTTGTAGCCGCAAGCGCAAATGGTCAAGCGCGGGCGAACCCGACAGCGACGCAAGGTTAAACGACACCTTAAGCGTCGGCGTATCGGTCAGTCCAATCGGCAAATCCGAAAATTTACACGCCCATTCCAGTCCCTCGTTAATAATGCAATTCTCCGGCAGCGTTACCACCGTTGGCGACGCAAGCGGCGCTGGGTCTGCGGTGTGCATCTGAACAAGCCAGCGCCAGCCGTTTGCTGCCTGAAAGCTATGCTGAAAAATAACGTTCATTCGTAAAACCTCGAAATAAGTTTGAGTGTCGCCCGCTCATAGGTCTGACCGTCGCCGTCGCTTACTTCGTAACCGTTCTGCGTAACGTGACGACCAATCAGCATTGCCCGCACGGATGCTATTTGCTTCGCCGCATTTGTGCCGTAGCGCCCCACGGTGATTTCTTTTACACGTAGCGGTCTGTCGTCTGCAAGCCATGCTTCCAGCGCCAAGCGGTCGCCGGAGTCCGGGTCTTTTGCGCTTTTAACGGTCAGATAGGGGAAAATTTTAACGGGAAATTCGTAAATCCCGGAGTGCTGCCGCCGACCGCTCGTGTAGTGCGCAAGTTCTTCCTTCACGAGCAGCGCTGGAACGCGCAGCACGTTTATCTGGATTTCAGACAAACCCGACGCAAAAGTCCACGCTGTGGCTTTCTCTAGGGTAAGTATAGGATATGTAGGATTGAGCGGCATTAGGCAATAACCTCCCGCGCTTGTACTTCGGTTACTTTTTTCACCATTGCGTCGTGGTCGGTTTGAAGTTTGAGGTTGATATTTTGGGTGCTGACTTTCGGCACGGTTGCGGACTGCCGTTGCAAACGCTCTATCGCCGCCAAGTGCGCTTTGATTTCGCGTAATTCGTTGGTCTGCATAGCGGCAATAATGCCAGCGTTGTTCATCGGAGCGACAATCACGCGCATTTCAGGGAGCGGCGCAGCCATCCGCACCGTTTCGGCGATAACGACTTGCGCATTGCGTAGCTGTACGCTTACCGTTTGCGCCACTTCCTGCACCATTCCGCGTACCTGACGCGCAATATCGCCAGCGCGCTGCGGAAGATACTGCTCCTCGAAATACTGCTCCGACGTTTTACCCGTGTGGATGTATTCGAGGTATTTCCTCTCTCGCCGCGTCGTTGCTGCGGTGGAGACGAACTCTTGCCCGTGGACTACGCCCGCTACGTCGCCTTCGCGCTTATTGCCTGTGTAACCGCCTGTGCGGAAGCCGCCAAGTGCGCTTGCTACGGCGCTTTCGGCGAGACCGATTGCCGCATACAGTGCCGTCGTGAGCAATGCTGCTTTCGCAACGCCAGCTATCCCCGCAGTTGCAACCGACTCGGCACTCGCAAGCGAGAAACCCGTGATTTGCGCAACCATGATAGGGATAAGGGATTTCAGTACACCGAAAAGCGTTTTAACCAGCGACTTCCCAAAGTTTTGACCGTCCGCTATCATCTGCCCAAAACTCGCACCCGCAGCCAGAGCCACGTTTGCAAAAAGTTGTTGCTGTTGCGCTGCTGCGGATTCTTCGATCTGTACTTGCTCCTGTTTTTTAGCAGTGTAATCGTTTTGCAGCGCTTTGAGTGCCTCGCCTGTCGCTGTTTGCTGCGCCAGCAAATTTGCGTCGAGTTGCTGCGCAAGTTGATTGCGCCGGACAAGCGTATCCTCGAATAATTTCAAACGAGACTTTGCATCGTCGGCAATGCTCTTGAAAACAGGCGACAAAACCTCTTTCGCATTCGCCTTCAGACTTGCATAAAAATTATCCAGCACCCCTTTGATATTCAGATTGCCGAGGTTTTGCAGGAACGCGCCCACGTCTGCGGCTTGTCCGTTGCCGCTTAATTCCAAGCCCTGCGCTTTGAGTTGCAGCGCCCGAACTCGCTTGTTGTACTCTTCAAGCGAAACCTCCTTGTTCCGTAGCTGCGCTACAAGTACATCCTCCTCTTTTTTGAGCGCCTCTTTTTCTTTGCCAGCGCTGGCGTTACGGCGCTCTTCGGCTGCTTTTTCGATGGTGTCGTAGTGATCTTTGTACAGCGTTTCCCGCACCCCGAAAAGCGCCCGAATAAGCGGGTTTTCTTTTGCAAGCTGCTCCGCTTCCGCTTGCGCTTGCTGTGAGGCAATACGCGCTATTAGCTCAAGTTTGCGCTGCTCATTGTCGCCTACTTTTGCTAACTCCTCTTGGAGTTGTCTATCAAGTCCGGCTTTGCGTAATTCAAACTCTGCGCGGCTGGTGGAAACGGCTTTGGCTGCGCGGAAATTGCCTGTGGCTTCGATAATGTCGAGTTCGTATTTCAAACGCGCTTGAGCGATTGCGGCGGCGTTATCTCCCGCAGCCCTAATTTCCGCATCACGGGCAATGCGAGACTGAGCAAGCCGAAGAGCGTACTCGCGTTGCGTCGAATCGGTAAGAGACTTTGCCCGAATTAACTCAAGTTCGTTTTGTTGCTGTATTTCCGCGTCTTTCTCTTTCTTTTTTTGTTCATCAATCTTTACGGCAAACGCATTTATTGCCGTCGAACCAAGCAGGGAGCTATCGCTGCTTTCCAGCGCAGTTTTGAATGTTTCTTTTAACGATTTGATTTGCCTGTTGATGTCGTTAGGATCAAAAAGCCCGTCCGCGCCCACCTTGAAATCAAGTTTTTTGAGCGCAGCCTCGTACTCGGGCAGTCCCGCGATAAAGTCTTGAACTTCTTTTTGCTGCTGCTTTTCCAGCAAATCTTTTCTTTTTTCTCCACGCTTTGTAATCGTTGCTATATCCTGCGCAATCAATAAATCAATTTCTTTTTGCAAAGACTCAAGATTTTTTTTCGTATCATCGTCATCTCTTTTTCGCTTTGCCTCGGCATCCTCTTTGGCAAATTGCAGCCCTGCATCTCGGCGTTTTTGCGCCGCTTCCGCTTCTACCCGTTTAATATCCTCGTCCTTGCGGGCAAGGTCTCGCCCGGTAAGTGCTTTTGCCAGTGCATCATATTTTTTATCAATTTCAATCTTGCTTTTTTGATAAAATTCTTCGTCGGCAATTTCTCGAATTTTAAGTGAGCGAACATTGTCAATCGTTTTTCGCGCCTCGGCACGGCGCACTTTCTCCGTCTCTAAAGCAGAAAGGGCTTGTGCTTTATCAGCTTCTTTTCTAGCCCCAAATTCAAACTGCTGTTCGTTTATTTTTGCGGCTCTGGCACGTTTTGCCGCTTCTAAACTATTGTCGGCAACGGCTTTTGCTGAGTCCGTTTGCTGCGTGGCAATAGCTTTTAACTGCAATTCAAGTTCTATTTTTTCCCTGTCAAGTTCTTCTTTCCGAATTTTTGCGCGGTCTTTTGATTGCTTGTCCGCGCTTTGACTGCGCAATATTTCTTCTTGCTTCAGGACTTCTTTTGCAACTTCTCCGAGTCGTGCTTTTACCGCGACGGTGTTAAGCCCAAGTTCACCAAGTGCGGATAAATTCTTACCAATCGCTCCTTTTAACCCTTGCAAGCCTTGCTCCCACTGCTCCGCAAGTTTGCTTACGTCCAGTTTAGGTACAATCGGCGCTGTTAAGGCATTGACAAGTTCCGATGCAGCAACCTTTGATTTCACAACCTGCTCTGTCAATTTTGTAAACTCTTCTTTGCCCGCTACGCCCGCCGCTTGTGCCTGTCTTACCGTCCCCCGCAACGCCTCCGTATTCTCATCCACAGCCAGCTTTGTTTCCTTGTACTTCGTTTTCAGTTCGTCTTGCTGTTTGATTGCCTCTTCGAGTTGCTTCTTTGCCGCCGCATCGTTGGGATTTGCGCGGAGTTTGGCTTGCGCATCGAAGATTGCTTTTTGGACGTTTCCTAAATCTTTAGCATAGCCCGCCAGCGCCGTTTTGTTCTGCTCTAACTGCGTCACTTGCGCCGCAAAACCGTCTTTCACTTTTGCAATCGCGGCAACATTGTCACCCGCCAGCAACTTCTTTTGCTCTGCGGCATATTCCTGTACTTTTTGGATATTGAGGTCATAGACCGTCACAAGATTCCCATTTTCATCGGCAATCTTTTTAATACCTTGCACCGCGCCCGGCACAGACCGCGCTATTGCTTCGGAGATATTTGCTTTGTCGGCGGCGCTGGTACTGGTGTCGCCCAGTTTTTTGATTTGGTCGTCCAGCAATGCCAGTTTGTCGGTCTCTATGGGGATTTGTCCAAGCCGTGCTAGTGCTGGCGCGGTTGCTCCGATGCGCTCTTGGATTTCTTTCGCTTGCGCGGCAATCGCGGCTGCTATTTTTGCGTCACTAGCTGCCTTTTCCGCCTCTTCTACCCCTTTCTTGAAATTCTTTGCAATATCAAAATCGCCTTCAAACACCCCTTGTATTGCCGCGCCAACACCAGAAAGTTTTGCGGCAATATTGTCAAATACTGAAGAAACAATAGCGCTCAAATCCGCAAATATTTTTCTTCCCAATTCTGTTTTCGTAAAGAATAATGCAAGAGCCAGCGTCACGGCGGCGAAACCCGCAATAATCAAACCAACAGGGCTGAGAATTGCCAGCCATGCTGCACTTGCCGATGCCGCTATCCCCGCAAACGAGGCGCTACCGATTGCGCCGACCGCAGCAAGAACGCCGCTCACAATAGCGCCAGCGCTGGAAAGAAGAGCAAAACCATTAACGACAAGAAAGATTGCCCCTCCAAGCACAGCCACTACCCCTGCGGCGATGCCAATTACTTTTAGCTGTTCGGCAAACGATGCGGCAAACTTTGTCACCGAAACAAACGCCCCGACGATACCGCCAATGCTGGAAGCAAGAGAGCCAATAACGGAAAAAACTATTTTCAAACCACTGCCAACGGACTTAAAGACCTCCACGACCGATGACTTAATCGCCCCAAAGGTCTCGCTGCCAAAAAACGTGTTAATGCTGCCGGCAATGCTTTTCGCTATTTCAAAAACGGGTGCGCCAATGTCTCGGAATGCCTGACTGATGTTATCTGACAGTGTAGAAAGTTGCCCTTCAAACGAGTTTGAAAGCGCTTTCATACCGCCGCCAAATTTATCCCCCGCTAAATCTAGCGTTGCCTTGAGTGCTTTGTCAAGCGGGGAGGTGAGCGAACCCGCCTTGTCAAACTCAATCCCCACGCCCTTTAACTGCTCTTTTGTAACAATCCCCAACTCCTGAAAACGAGATATAGCCTCACCCGTTG
Source organism: Ignavibacteria bacterium (assembly GCA_013298375.1). Classification (GTDB taxonomy): domain Bacteria; phylum Bacteroidota; class Ignavibacteria; order Kapaibacteriales; family UBA4661; genus PH2015. The sequence continues at coordinate 22,336 of JAAFHM010000003.1, forward strand.
CACCAGACGAAAATTTCCCAATAAGCAAAGAAATCTCCTCGAAAGACTGCCCCGTCCCTGCGGCGATGTCGCCAGCAATAGAGCGAAGTTGTTTGCTATCTCTGCCGGTCTTTTCGATTGCCTTTTGCCCCGTCAGACCGAATCCAAGCAAAACTTTTTCCGCTTTGACAATTTCCGGTAAATCAAAAGGAGTCTCCGCGCCAAATTTTGCCAACTCCTCCAGCGTGGCTTTTGCCTTCTGTGACGAACCTTGCAGCGTTGTAAGTTGAATCGTATATTTTTCAAATTCTGCGTTGCTATCAATCATCGCTTTTGCCACGCCCGCAAGACCACCTGCAAAAGACTGAACCGCACCTCCGAGCAGAACACCCGCAGCTGTGCCGAGTGCGCTTTTCAGCACACCCGCACCTTCGGACGCACCTTTGAGAGCATTGCTCAAACCGCTTAATCCGCCCGAACCCCCTGAGTCAAGTTCTTTTTTTGCCGCACCAACAGACCGCAAGCCCGCCGCCGCTTCCTTCGCTCCATCGGCACGAATGGGAATAACAGCCGCCCGCGCCTGCCCGACAACCTGCGTAAGCGCTTGTCGAACCTGCGCGAGAGGCTGTAAAAACCCCTGTATGTCGAGCTTTATCGCGGCTGTGAGTGTCATAGTTCCTCGTTCCAATCCTGCACCCAATCGGGCAGGTCGTTGTTGTTGCGTGATTGCGCCGTATCCTCTGGCGTGTTTTCCTTGATTTTTGCGTCAGCGTAGGAAAGCAGCCAGTAGAGCGGCATATTCATTGCGTCTCTGTGTTTCGTAATATCGCCGCCTGTTACTAAACGGACGGTAAAAAAATGCGGGCTTGGCGGCTGGTCGTAAATTGGCACGAAGTCGCCTTGCGCCTCAGCCATTCCTACCCAGCTATCGTCTTTTACCTCATCAGTGAAAAGATAGCGAAAACGTTGTGGTAGCTCTTGCGAGCGAAAACGAAAAAATCAGGAAGGCAAGCAAGAAGCTGTTGATAGTCTTCGCTAAGAAGATTCCCAATAATCTGCATTCGTTCCGGCACATCCTTTTGGTTGAATATACGGTCATCCTCTGGCAGAAACAGAATTGCGAGCAGTTCGCGTAACACAGCTTTTTCGCCCAGCGCTGCATCTATTAGCATACCGATTGCATTGAGCATTTCTACTGAATCTTTGTCGGCATCTTCCTGAAGCCCAATCACGGTAGGCAAAATATGCTTCAGCAAAGAGAGTAGGCGTTCATCCTGAAGCCCTGTTAGCTCTGTTCTGAAGTTTACAATACGATATTTTCTTCCTGCTCTGTCAGTGAATCCAAGCGTAGTGTCCTGCTGCCATACTTCCTGTGGTGCGGGAGATTGCTGTTGGTCTCTTTGTTGAGCCGTGAGTTTTTTTACTTCCTTTGCCATCGTTGTCGTCCAAAAAATGTGTGAGAAAAATTGCCTCGCCCCGCCGCCTTGCAAAGCAAACGGGGCTGTGAGGCAAAGGGGTTTTGTTTAGTTCTCCGCAAATGCGTACAAGTCGCCGGGCGCAACCGTTACCGAAGCGGGACGGTCGGCGGCGGGAAGCGCCAGAAGCGGATTGCCGGGCGTATTGGTCGTGTCAATAGTAACAACGAGGTTTGCCGCACCGACATACGGGCTTGCCGCGAAGGAGAACGGGAAATCCGAACCGTTGTTTTTCAGTTCAAACCCTTCCGAAACCTTGACATTCGGATATACATAGACACCCGTTTTGCCGTTGAGCGGCTTTTCGTTATCAACCTTGATAACGCAATAGCTTTTCCCGCGATTCTTCACAAAGAAATCCAAAAGTTGGCTTGTGCGCGGACGGAATGCCGTACCTTTGAACGTGATTGCCCCCGAACCGCTTGAAAGCGTATAGGATACTCCGCTTTCGTCAACTTCTGTCGTGTCGGAACCGGTCGCGAAGCCGAAAGTGGATTCTTTGATTATTGGGAATTTCTTCACCGTTGCGACAACAAGTGCGCCTGTGGTGTCATTTATCTCAATAAACCAAGCGTAACTACTGCCAGTTTTGGTGGGATTTAGTCTATCCATGATTGTGTTCTCTTAGAGAGTAATGGTATAGTGAGTTGAAGCCCCTTTGCCTCAGCGCTCTACCTATTGCGCTTCGCTGGTCGGCTTGGCTGGTGGTTTTTCTGTGTTGCTTGTTTTTTCAGCAACGATTTCCACAAAGCCCTGCTTTGCCAGCGTTTCCGCCAGATGTTTTTCGACGTTCTCCCTGAAACTGCCAGACTTTACTTCGTCTGCGTTCCACGTAAAATCTTTTACTATTTTGACTTTTACAGTTTCCATGGTTCTTATGGTGAATTGTGTGAATACTCGATTACGCCTTTAAGTAGCAGATTCCCCTGCAATTCGTTGTCAAGCACGGAGGGAAAAATTTCCGTTATGTACACATTCCGAATGAGAAGTCTTGCACCATTGTCCAGCGTCGTATCGTCGTATTGAAAATTGTGAATTGCTGCGGTGAGAATTTCGCCAACACGCTCGGTCTCTTCTTCCAAAAGCGCATCGTCGCCCGTGTCGTGCGTAGGTACTGCTACGCCTGCGTAAACGCCGAAATACACCAAGCCGTTGAAGTCTTTGAGAAAGATTGTGTCGGATTCGTCGCGCTCATAATCAAACCCTTCTTCCATGATTTCCGCTTTTGCAAACGGACGCGGATAGTTTTTTTGCTGCGACATGACAAACGTTTTGCGCACGTGGATTCCTTCCGAAACCGTTGTGAGCAAGGCTTGATGCAGGATGTGTTGTAGATATTTGCGGCGTATCATGCAAATGTTTATTGATTATTGGTTTACTCAATGTGCCTATAAGCAACGCTTTACAGAGAGCAATGTAAAATGTTGTCTGCGCGTCAAGCAAATGTTTTCGGATTATTGATGTACTCAAGCAGCCCTTCCGAAATATCCTTCAGCAAAAGCGGTAAGCCCTCGCGTCGGAATGCTTCCACACCCGGATTGAAAAACGGACGCGCCTTTACGGTAACGCCGCCTTTTTTCCGAACCGAAAGAGCCATGACTTTGAAAAACTCGTTTTTCGTTTGTGCATACTGCGCCCAAAACCACTTATCCATCTTGCCCTTGGAGGCAATAAAGCCGCCGCTTTCGTGGATAGCGGCATAAACAACCCGCGTTCCGTAGAGCAGCGCCACTTTGCCCTCGCTCACCTGAATTGTCGTGATATTATCAGGGGAGTTAGGACCAAGTGAGCGGAAAAGCCGCCCTCGCTGAACGCGCAGTTGCTTTTCTTTGCTCCACGTGGTTTTTATCGCAGGGAAGGCTTTTATGCCGCTTTTTGGCTTGCCTTGCCGCCACGAATCGTCGGGCTTGCCGGATTGCATCTCCGCGCCGATATAGGCTTGCAGCCCATACGCGGCGCGTTGCAGCGCGTCTTTCAGCAAACCGTTAACGGCTGCCTGCGGTATGGCAAAAGGTGTTTCCATGGGTTATAGCGGATAGATTCGGAACTCTTGTAATTCTCGCCGCCAGCGCTTGTCCATAACCTCCGAATTTTCGTAGCTGGTTGTTGCGCTTGCGCCGCTCATTGTGTCTGCTACGCTCACAAGTCCTTGTCGTTCTTTTGTGCTGCGTATCGTTTGTGCGTAATACCATTGTAGCATTTGCAACGCTACATGGCGAATTTTCGGGTTGTTGGCGATTTCTGCGAAGTCTGCATCTTCGGGACGGTTCGTCATTCTCCCGCCGCGTATCTCCTCCGTCACCGACGCGCACAGCATGAAAACAAGATTGTCCTCACTCGTGGGCGCGGCGATGTTCGGAGGCGTGAGGGTAAGGAACTCCTTTCCCTCCGCAAGCGATAGGATTGGTATGAATGCCATTACTTTTTAGCCTTTGTGCTGCCGACTTCCACAACCTTTGTTTCTTCGGACTGCTCCACAACCTTTGCTTGCACTCCATTCTTTTGAAGAAGCCCAAGGTTGACAGCTTTTTCAAGCGGGAAAAACCCGCCTTTCCAAACAAGCAAATGATGTACTTCCGGGTCTGTTTCGTCAACAGCTTTGGTTTCATCTCTGTTTACATGGATAGGCTCTAGGGCTCTCGCCTGCGCTGCGTCTATTTGTATGGCTTTCATGTTACAACCCCGTTACTTTGCAGAACGCCGTTGCACGGTAGATTTGCAGTGCCATGCGCTCGGTGATACGAATAGATTGCTGACCGGAAATAAACTGGTCGTTGATATAGCCAGCTTCAATGGTAATACCCGTGCGCCGTGCGATTTGCGAGAATAAACGGAAATCGCCAAGTAGCGCCGTATCAACGGGCAAAAGCGTTGAGGTGGTAACAGGAACGCCCCAAAGGCGCTGCCCGTCTGCACCCGTTACGGGATTGCCAACGATATACAAACCGTCCGCTGTTTTTTGACGCAAGACTTCGCCCCATTTCGAGGGGTGCATTACTATACCTGTTACCGTTGCCGCGTTACCAACAACGCCACCGTTAGTTTCGACTTGCTCAATGCCTTTGTGAACCGCATCTATAATAGTGTCTGCGCCTCGTGCGTGAACAAGAATCGGAGGCAGCGTCATAAAGCCTTGAATCTGCGGCGAAGTACCGTTACCATTCAGCAAATAGAAATCTTCTCTTTGCTGCAACATCATAATTAAACGACTGTTGATAATGCTTTGAATCTGAGGCACGTCATCAAGTTGCGCGTTGGTTACGGGGATGAACGTCCCGATTTCCTCAATTTTGGTTGTGCGAGGAGTCCAGCGCAAGCCAGATTCTACAAGTGTACCGCCTTCAGCTACTGCCGCAGCCTGATTATCGTACGCGGTTTCTTCCATGTGCTCAATAAGTTGATTCGTCGTGCTGACTTGTGGGATAAGACTTGCAATAGATACCCTTTCTTGCGGCATATCCACAACTTTGTTTGTGCGCGGACTGCTTGGCAGCCATCCGTTAAGCGTCGTCAAAAGAGTTTTTACATCAACGCCTTCTAATTCAAACGATGCAAGCGTACCTTTTTTGCGGTTTTTGTAGCCTTCGTGCGATGTCACTCTATCACCCAGCGACTTAAACTCTTCCTGCGCCGGAGAACCGTTTTGCGCGGTGCTAGTTCCAGGCTCGTTGTTCGCCTTCATTCGCCGCTCGTTTTCGGTCTCAATCGAAAGCGCTATTGCCAAAGCGTCGTGTTTGCTTTGCAAATCGTTGACCTCAGCACTTTTTGCTTTGAGTTCATCCATCAAACCGCCTTCGCCGCCGCTTTCGCGGACTTTCGCCGCGAGTTCCGCAAGTTGCCCGCGCTTTACACGCAGTTCCTCGCCGGACTTCTGTAATTCTGTCATGGTCTTGTCCTTTGAAAATGTGAAATGAGCATAATGCTCACGTGAATTATGAATCGTTTACACACCCATTGCCAGCAACTCTGCTTCCAGAGCGGCTTTGCGGGCTTCGTCTTCGTTACTGTTTGGTTCTTGTGGAGGTTCGAGTTTTTTAGCGGTATTCGCGGCAATCTCTGCAAGGAAACTGTCCATGTCCAGACTAACGCCCTTCATTCTTTCCGACAATCCGGAGAAGAACGAAAAATTTGCATCCGACAAAACGCGCCCAGTCTTCATCTCTGCTGCTTTCTCGCTGGCAATGGCGATGGCGTTGGGGTCGGATAGGAAGCCTTCCAAAGTGTTCATAGAAATTGAGCTAAACTCCTTGAGCATCTCGCGGCAAAGGCTGAGTTTTGCAGCACTGTCGAATGCTTTATTAGCTAACGTTTCCCAAAATTTCCACTCTAACCGATACTGGAGATTCCTGAATCCCGCCATATACATTTCTGATTCGGCGCTATCGCCCAGTAACATTGCTTTTACCAGCGCTTGATTGATTTTTGCCGCGTCATTGTTTGCTTTCGGCTCGTCGCCGCTTTCGGGCTGCTCTTTGCCTTCGCCATCGGATTTTACACTGTCAATCGCGGCCAATTCGTTTGCCGGAACGTTCACGATGCTTGCTTCGTACAGCTTGATTTTATTGAGCTGCTTACCCTCTTTGGTTTGCGTAGCTTTTTCCACGCGATAGCCAATACTCATGCGATTACTTTTGCCCGCCGCCGATCGCTCTTGCATGATTTTCCGAACTTCCTGTGCCTTGGTGGTGCTGTGAAATTCGCACTCCACGAACAGCCCCTTTTCATCCTCGAAAGCGTCCTTAACGAAAGCGATTGCTTCACCATTCCAATCGTGGTTAAGCGCGATAAAACCGTTGGTTTTGAACTGCTCCAGCGTGTCGGAAAATGCGCCCTTGACAACCGCCTCTTTTACGCTGTCGTAGTTCCCAAACGTGGAGGCATAGCCGCTAAAGCCGCCATTACCTGTATCCGCCATCTTGAACTCTGCTAGTTCCTGTGTTTTGATTTGTCTGCTCATAGTCCTATCCTGAAAATGAAAAACGCCGTAACAATCCCCGTTTTCAGGGAATCGTTACGGCGTTGAAAAATATTTCGGTGCCGAGTTAGTGTGCCGTTGCTTGCGCGGTGGCTATGTTTTGCTGCGTAACAGCGTGTTAGTCTCGTTGTAGTGGCAACGGCGGACAAAGACCTAAGTATGCCAGTTGCTCAACTTTTTGCCGCTTTATGCTTTTGTGCGTCTGGCGATGCCTCAGCAATTCCTTCTTTACCTTATCTAATAGCGGCAGAAAGAGAAATACTAACGCTATAAAGTACGGGCTGACGGATAGCACCAGTGCGCTTCCGATACTACCAAGCCCAACACATTGAGCAATGATTGAGCGCATTTTCTTTTTGTGTTGCTCGTCATTTTCTGCAAGCCGCTCCGCTTCTTCCGCGTTCAGATACTGCCGCACCATTACCTCATCTTCGCTGTCCATCTCTGGGATACCATCAAAGCGCGTGTCATTCTTGATGCGCGGCATCGGTACAGAGACTTCGATTGTTGGCAGCATACCAGATTGCAAGGATTTCACTATGTTTAGGAATACTTCGACACCCATACTTTCCGGTGTTTCTTGTGGCGGCGGCGCTACAACATCCATCAGCATAGCCGGCGGGGGAATGATAAGAAGCATCACATACCCAACACTTTCTTGATTTCTGCCAATTTCACCGCATCGGTGCATTGCCAAATCTTATTCACAAGTTTGCGCTTCTCTTTACGGAAAATATCGTTTGCTTTGCTTATCTCACCCACCTTCTTTACCGGAAAGGTGCCTACCATGTCTGCCGCAAAAGTGCGGGGCTCTACGACGATAGGCACACCCCATAGACGGGGGTTTGCAGCGCAGTTATTTGTTTTGTTCATGATTTTGCTTCAACCGTTATACCTAATGTTACGCCTACAATGACTACTTTTAACGCATAATATTCGTTTTTAATTCCGTGATAGGATAACCCGAAAAGTGCAAACTCAGGGTAAAGCATCGACGAAGTATTATTTAATGCAAACAACGCGCAAGCCCAATAAGCAATGTCTATCCTTTTAATCCTCTCTATGCTAAAGCTATGGAAAACAAAAGACTTGTTTCCCTTAGCGGAGGGAGAGCAAAAGGCTATTTTCAAGCTAATGGCAACGCAGTGTTGCAAGGTTTCAAAATCAAAAGACTTCATTGTTTCAGTTACCTTTTCGTATTGTTTGTGAGTCAAAGAGGCAGGAATCGAACCTGCGAGTGCAACCACCACCAGCCACATTGGACACCCCGCATTCGCAGGGATAACGTTGGATTTGAACCGACAATGTGTAGCTGCAAGCCAACAACCATTTCGTTACTCTTTGAGATTTATAATACCTGCTTCACCAACTCAGCGTCACAAGGCTAATGCCTTCACGCCATTGGTTTGTAAATTGATTGTCAAAATGCTCTAAATACTCTTCTTTGCAATAGCCTCGTAACAACCAAAGTTCATCTAAACTTGTAATGTAAAACCCGCCTGTCCATTCTTTGTAAAATTCAGTCTTTAATATTTTTCCTGCATATCCAGCGTTTTTCGCTTGAAAAAACTGCTCACCATCGTAGGAATAAATAAATTTTGCGTATGCTAAAGAAATTTTGGCGAAAGAGCCTTTACCCTCATCAAACGCTTCTTCGTCCTCACACATTTCTTCCAAAGAGAAAACCTCATTGTTTTCTGCTTTGCGGTTGTTTGATGCGTGATAGTGCGATATGTCTAAACCCATAACTGCATTCCTTATTGTCTCACCGGAAAAATTACACATCGACAATTTATATCCTGCTCTGCCACGCCAAACCCGCCCGGATACTGTGCTTTCTTGCCATTCGGTGCGGTAAAAAAACCATCCTCATCAGCAATTTGCCCATCCATTTTGCGGTGGTCGTCTCTCACGTCGTCGTCACGCTCAGAGAGCCACGACTTTTGAAATTCAAACTTGGCAAACGTTTCGTGCTGTGCTTTGCCGTTGGCGACCGTTGCCGTCGTCTTGGCTATCCGTACTGCTTTCCAAGCGTTCGCGCCCGAATACGGCTCAAAGGATTTGCTGAGTTTTGCGGTAATCTCATCGGCGCTGGCTGTTGCATTTGCTTCCAGCATTGTTTGCACATCCGCCTTAACCGAACCCGCAACCGTCGTAATCTTTGCGCTTGATTCATTGACAACGCTTTCGATAATTTCATCAAAGTCTGATTTTACCGCATTCCAGTTTTCACCAATTTCTTCACACGCAGCCTTTAGACTCTTGATAACAGAAGCCTTCACCGCTTTACCCGTTTGCTCTTCTAAAATATCCGCAATGACTTCAGCGTCCAGAATTTCACCGACATCTTCCGGCACAGACAGGTTCGGATTTTCTTTCTGCCACGCTTTTAAGCGCTTTTCCACATCCTTGTTTGCTTTCTCGAATGCCTTTTTGATAGCGACAAGCAGCGAATCTTCCTGCGCTTTGAGGTGTGCGTCTTGACGCTGCCAGTATTTTGTACGAATCGCTTCCTCATCTTCTTTGAACAAGAATTGCTGTACGCCCTGTGTGAGCAAACCCTTTATTCTTTGCCCCTTGCCAAGCATCGGCGCTGCGGGGGCTTCGATTTGAAATTTGAAGTTGTCCCCTTCGGGAACTTCAGGAAAACCAAGCGTGGTGCGGGTTTCATTCAGTTTAATCACGCCGCCCGTGTAGAGCGACAAAACACGTGCTTGCTTTTCGTTTTCCTTCTCCTGAAGCGCCATCACGCGGCTTGTGTCGAACTTTACGATAAGATTTTCGCCATCCTCGTATTCGCTCCGCATGGACTCTTGTATCTGCTCGGCAGCGCTGCGCCAAAGCGGAACAAGCGTATAATCCGTGAACACCTTCATTGCCTGACCGAAATTGCTGTACGTTGCCGAATCCAGCCCCACGCCCAAACCCGCTACGATTGCCGGAACACCCAAGACCGCAGCAATGCGCGTTTCAGGGATTTTCATAAGTTGGTCTAGCTGCAATTCATTCAAACCCAGCGACAATCGTTGAACCGTCATACCGCCCGCAAGCACGGCAGGAAGCCCAAAATTTTTGCCACCGAATTTCTTTTTTACCTCTTCCTTCATTTCAGCCATTTGCTTGTCGTTAATATTAACATCTGCCGGAAGGCTAAATATCGTGCGCGGCATTGCGTCATTTTCGAGCAGTCCGGCAACATAGGCTTGTGCGGCGCTCTCTGAGCCAATCTCACGCCCCGCCATGACAATCGGAGAAAGCGCTTTCACGGGATTATCAAAATCTACACTCAGCCATTTCAAATGCACAATCTCACGCGGCATGAGTTCTTCGTACCGAGCGCCATTATTAAAACGATAGCCCTGCACCCGCTTTTTGGTTGTCGGCAGAAATGAAACGTTGCCATCATGGTACGGCACGAGTGCAATTACGCGCCCGTCCCTCGCCCGAATCTTGCGCCAGTAGCAGTTTCCGCCTGCTCCTTTGTAATACATAGTGTACATGAGTAATTCCGATTGACTCATCGGCTCGTCGTCCACGTCTCCCCAGAGCAAAGGATTGTACGGCATTCGGAGCAGATTGGAAAGCGGGTGATCGTCCAGCACCTTGCCTGTGCGCTTATCCAAAACCAGCAATGGCGGCTCCGAAAACGTCCGCGCCAATACGCCCAAAGACGCAGCAACAGCGCTGTTAAATTGCGCTATGTGCGCGGCGGCTTGGAAGTTGTAGCTCGAAAAAACTTTCGGCATAAAGCCAGAATCAATCAAATAGCTGAACAGCCCCTTGCGCCCGAAGTTCGGGGCAAGAGAACGGAATCCGTCTGATATTTTGGCGAGGACGCTCATTAGTTCAAGATAATTGGGACGATTTGCGCCATTCTCAAAGCTCTGTTTATTGCAAGCGTTCTTGATACAACAGCCGAAGTAATACACATATTTTTCATCAATTCAAGCATCGCTTCGGGCGTAGTCACTTGCATATCAATTTCGGCTATAAGAGTAAAACCTACTTCCTCAACTGTTGTCAGTGTTATTGTTTGCGTCATGCTGGTTGCGAGATCCGCAAAAATTCATAAAAAATGCCCTTGAACTCTACCGCATCAGTCTCTGCCTTAGGGTTTTTCGGTGCCGTAACATCTAGCCTCTTTAATTCTTCCGACATTCGACGAAAAGCTTTGTTAATCTCTCCTTCGTTGCAATGCTGAATAATGAACTTGGGTTCGCGACGATAATAGCGCCGCCAGCGCTTTAGTATATCGCCGATGCCTCCATGCAAAGAATAATATTCGCTGTCGTATGTCACACTAATAACACTATTACGTAAATCATATTCAAGGGCAAGTAAATTGCCGCGCAAAGCATCGTAAACAAAAACGATATGGTTCTTATCATTCTGAATATTTAACGCGGAAAGTAATCTATTACAGACTTCGTTCAGGTCCGGTTTGTTTACCGGCATATCATTTACAGGTATCATCATATCAATCATCAAAAGTAAAAATGCCAACTCGTTTCTTGTTTTGTGCTGCAAAGGCATACGCTGCAGCATCTATCATGTCGTCATGCGCTCCAACAGGGAACGCTAAAAGTTCATTTTCAAAGTCTTTACCGATGCGCTCGGTGTGGAACACAAGCCCTTGTTCGTAGCGGGTTTGGAGCGGCATAAACCGCGTCAATTTGTCCTTGTCCGGCGTAACGGCGCGTATCGGCAGCGCTGTTGTGCGTCGGAGTTCTTGAATGACACTGGCTTGATACTGTACGTTCTCAATAGCAATTTCGCTCGGCTGCCACGTCTCCGACATTGCCGCGATAAATGCCAGTACGCCTTGAAACTCTGTCCGTATGCGCTTTGCATCTAGTATGTACACATTGCCATCGCCATCTCTGCCAACCACAACAGCCGCCGTGTAGTCCGATTTGGTCTTGGTGCTGATAGCCAAATCCACGCCCATCGTAATTGTAAGCGCTGCCAAGTCTGGCGGATTGCCATAGCGAATATGCTCCGGCTTCACTGCCGTGCCTGTCTGCTCCACGAACTTCCCGAATATCTCTTGCTGCTGCACCGCTTCCGGCATATCCTCTCTCATATCGTCAATGTCAGCATGGCTGATAAATGGATTATCGTAGCTCGTGTATTGCAGTAAGCGGTACTGCCTGTTTTCTGTGTCCGCTTCCGCCCGCTTTGCAAGTGTAAAGAACGTGTGTTCGCCGTGTTTTGTCATTTTGCCTTTCGGCACCCCTGCCGCAATCAGGCGCGAATCGCTAAAGTCCAGCATCATCGGCTTCACGGCATTTTGAAACAAGTACGGGTCCGAAAGAATGATACCAGCCTCGTTCAAGAAAATATCCTTGTACCCGAACCCTTCCCAGTTTTCTGGTCTGTCCGCGCTGCGAAAATCACAAACGCTGCCCAGTAAACGAAGCTCTTTTTTTTGAATATTCCAGTTCCACAAAGATTTTGGCAGCTTTTTCAGTATCGGCATGAAATACCGTGAGAAATACCTGTCAATGTTACTGTTAATCGTGTCGCCCCAGAGGAGCGGTGTCCTGCCGTAAAGCATATACTCGATGTACGCTTGCGCTGCCCCGATGGTCAAACCTAACCGCCGCCCTTTTGTGACGACGGTGTATTTAGCCCGCGCTTTCGAGAGAAATATTTCCTTCTGCGCGTCGGTATACTTCAGATTGAGTTCCAGAGATAACATCCCGTACAATGACTATTTGCGTTTCTTCCTTTTTCTCGTCCTTATCCTTTTTGCCGAATATTTCCGGCATAAGCGATTGCAAAACAAACTTCGTCATGCCTTCGGTTGCGAATACGCTTTGCTGGTCGGTGATTACTTCTTTCAACGTCTGAACATCTTGTCCGTCCATATTTTTCACAACCGAATACCGCTTCCGTACTTTTTCCAGAGATGGCTTCTCTAGCATTTTAACCGTCGCAGCCAAAGCAGCCTCTTTCATTTTGCCGAGAATCTCAATCTCTGCTTCTTTCTTTGCCGCCAACTTTGCCGCATCAATCTCTTTCAGTTCAAAATTATCAAATGCCCGTATCCGCTCATCCCATTCGTACTCCGTTTTCCACTTGCGGAAGCTGCTCGAAACCTTCGGCTTTTTTGCTTCTGTTTTTTTTTGCGCTTTTCTACCGCTTTTTTCCGCTTTTTTCCGCTTTTTTCCGCTTTTTTGTGATTCACGAGTTTCAGTATATCGCCTGAAAGCCTCATCAATACTACGCCCAGAGCCACAGTCACGATACGCTAAAAATCCAGCGTATGCAGCATCTTTTTCCCACGCCTGATGCTCCCAGATATTGCCTTCGTACTCACGCAGCACATTGGAACTCCTCTGTTTTGAGAACCTCGCCATTTCGCTTTATCGTGATTGGCGTATTTGTGGATTTCGAGTATGCGATAACGCGGCGAACAATCGCATCGCAAAACGATACTTCTTGCTCTATCGTATTACAATAGCGTCCGTTCTGAAGAGATGCCAACAGCGTAGAGCCGCTTCCGGCAAACAAATCAAGAACAAGTTCACCAGATTGAGAACTGTTCAGCAGCGCCCGTTGAATGAGCGCTATTGGTTTTTGTGTTGGATGAATATACGTGCTGTTGTGTTCGGTCGGGACATCCCAAACATTCGTTTCATTATTTGCTCCGAACCAGCGCTTGGTCGTCGTCGGCATACCTTTGCCGCCAACGATGCACGGTTCGTACTGTCTGTGGTAGTGCGCCCACGACATTGTGAATGTTTGCTTTACCCAAATAAGTGGAATAGCATCGTAATGAACATCGCTATTCTTGAACGCTGCCGTCACCATGTCGTAGTATTTCGCTGCGTACCACACGTAATAATGCGCGTCATCAATAAGGCTCGCCTTTGCATTGCGCAAAATCGCATTGAGGAATGTTGCATAATCATCATCGGGCATTTCATCTTTCCAATCTGAGCAGTACACGTCTGTCCAGTCTTTCGCATCCTTGCCGCGCCCTTTGGTATTGAACTCCGCATACGAAATGTTATAAGGCGGGTCGGTAAAGAGTAGCGCTGCTTTTTTGCCGCCCATAAGCAGCGCTACATCGGCGGCATTTGTTGAGTCACCGCACAAAAGGCGGCTCGTCATACCGTTACACTCAAACTCGTAGAGGTCGCCTTTTTTCGTGATAGCTTCTGCTTTTATCTCTGACAAAGGCGTTTCAACTGACTCTGGAACAGTCTCGTTTTTACTCCCTGCCGACAAAGCGGTAAACTCCGCATCATCCCAAAAGCCCGACAAATCAATCTCTTTGCCCAATTCTTCCAACATCTCCGTATCCCACTCCGCTAATTCCGCCGAGCGGTTATCATACAGCGACAATTTCCGCTTCTGCTCAGGCGTAAGATTCGTGCGTTTCACCGCAATAATCTCATCGCCGTTTGCTTCAACGATGCGCACATTCGTAATGCCAGCCTTCTCCGCAGCCTGCACGGTACCGTTTCCTGCTAGGATGGTATTATCCTCGTCAATGACGATAGACCGCGCCGCACCTACATCGGCAAGCGACGTGGCAATCATGTCAAGATTCCGCTCGTTATGCTTTCGGGCATTGCGCGGGCCTTGCGTGAGGTCTGCGATATGGAGAGTATTCTTAGCCATTCTTCTTCCCGCCCTCTTTAGCGACGGTTTTCTCCACATCCGCAGCCACATTCGCCACCATTTTTTCAAACTCCGCCTTGGCTTTCGCCTCTTCCGCAATCGCATCGTCAATCATCGCCTGCATATCCTCTATGCGTCCGGCAAATTCCTCCTCGCGGGTGGCGGCTTTTTTCTCCCAATCCTCGGCTTGCTTGCGGAGCGATTCGGCGGTGTTCCGCATGGCGATTGTGCCTTGTATGCCTTGCTGGTCGTTGCCTTTTTCGACAAATGTTTTTAGTTCTTGCAATGCTTCGCTAAGTTTTTGCGAGGTTACGCTTGGGAGAACATGAATCACGACCTCTTGGGTATAGTTGTCGCAATAATCCTGCTCAATATTGAGCAGCACGTTCCCGAACGAGTCTATCGTAGAATGTATGCGGGTTTTACCCGCTTTTCGTGCAGCGCGGTAGGCTTCAATCATGCCGACCATGCGGCGTTGGAGTTGTGTTTGTGTCATGGCTGTTGTTGAAATTATTGTGCAAGACTGTAATTGATTAACGCTGTTCGGATTGCATTGGCAAGCGCTTGTGTTGATGCCGCGTCTGTCGCTGCTGGCGGCAACGTCTGTTTGAATTGCGCCGCGCCGCCAAAGAATGATATTTTTGAATTCATATCGCCCAAAACATAAGCCCGTGTTTCTGATGCCAATGACGGGTGTATCGCAAAGCCAAATTGAGGCACAAGGAATATCCGATTGGCGCGTAAATACAGCTCTGGCGACTGAAGGCTAAGTGTGTCATTACTGCCCAACCCGCCACTGGCAATATTCAGATTACCGCCTAATGTGCGAACATTAACGCCGTAGGTACTGCTGATGACAGGGTTCACCTCAAGTACGCTAGTACTTTCCCAGCCCGTGCCATTGTGCCGCATGGTGTTGTTGATTGAACCGCTCGGCAGCCCACCCGACGCATTGATAGTAATATCCGCAGTATTCGCGCTTGGCGCAGAACCATTCAGTGTTACGCCCGTTCCCGCACGAAGGCGGAAAATACGGGTATTCGATGACACCATACTTGCGCCCGGGTCGCCCGGATTGGCAAAACTCGATACCGATATGCCAAGTAATGGCAGCAAGTCCACAGTTTGCGAGCTTTGCGAGGTCATTATCCCGCCGCTATGCGCCGTCGAGGGCAACGTCAAGATTCCGGTGCTGTAATTCACCGATGGCGTAAACGAGCCACTAAAACCCAGCGGCGTAATAACCACACTGCCAACGGTCGGCGAAACTGACAGCACAGAACTCATACCCGATGTGACGCTTGTCACCGCGCTGCCTCCACCCACACTCGGCGTAACCCACTGCCCAAGCCCGTTCAAAAATTCCGTTGCATTACCGCTCCAAGCGGGCATAGCTCCTGGATTTGCCAGCGAAGCCATCGCCAGCGAGACGGAGTTACTCGTCACACTCAGCCCATTGCCCGAAAAGCCCGTCAGAGAGCCGCCGCCGCCTGTTGCGTTAAACTGGAATATCCCGCCACCAAGATTGACGATATTCATGTTCGTTCCGTTAATCGCCTGTATTGCCCCCGTAGCTCCGTTGAACGAACTTACGCCCGCCGAACCGCTCCCGCCCGGGATGTTGATTTCGACACCAACACCGTTGGCAACACTCACACCAGCGCCCGCAAAATTCAGAATGAACGCCATTGGGTTCACCGTAACACCGTCTTTCCGCACTTCGACGCTATTGGATGCCGCCGCCGCCGAGAGGTCGTAGGTAACGCTGCCGATGGCGCTGGTGATACCGCCAATGCTCGTTTGCGTCGGGAGGGTTAGCTGCCGCGTCGTGCTGTTCCACGACGGGGAAATTGCCCCTGTGAAACCAAGCGGCGTAACAACCACGTTCCCCGTGTTCGGTGCAACCTGCAAAACGCT